>JBBDWW010000146.1:0-6232 GCA_040902645.1 Dongiaceae bacterium
AGCAGCGCCAGCAGCGGTACCGGTGCGAGCGACGACGCGACCGCCTCGGCCAGCACGCGCAGGAACACGCCGGGCGGCGTCGTGCCGAGTTCGATGCCGGCCGAATCGTCGACATCGATATCCCAGCGCTTCAGCGCGGCAGCGACCCGGCGCGCGAGATCGCGATCGGCCGTGACCAGCGCTGCGCGCTTGCCCGGCGTCTCGAGCACCCCGCGCATCGCGAGCGCAATCGCACCCGCTTCTTCCGCGGGCGTCGGCGCATCGATCCGCGTCACGCCGGCAAGCGCCGTGCGCATCCGTTCGACGTCGATCTTCGCCTTGTCGAAATGCGCCGTCGCCTCCTGCCAGCGCTCGGCCGTCGCGGCGGGACGCATCGCCTCGGCGATCACGCGCGCGCGTGTCTCGCCGACCCGGAAATCCTGTCGCTCGTCTTCGGCCACGAATTGTTTTGGTCGCGCCGGCCAGAGCGCCACAGCGCGCGGCGCAATCTCGAGCCGCGCCAGCAGCAAGGAAAGTCCGTGCTGCGGATGGGTCGGATCGCCGGCAATCGCGGCCCAGGTTTCGTCGTCGGCATCGCGATCGAGGCCGGGCAACACGATGCGCCCGTTCGGAAACCTTGCCACGGTGGCAATGAGATCGGCGGTCGCCGGAATGGAGCCGGTCGATCCCGCGACGATCACCGGATCGGACGGCGGTACACGTTCCCACAATTCGCGCTGCGCATCGATCAGCCGGTTGCGCCGTTCCGCCGGATCGAGTGCGTTTTCTTCGGCCAGGATCGCCGGCCAGCTTTCGGTGACGATCGCGAGAAAACGCAGGATCTTGTTCCAATGCTCGGCAAAGTTCTTGTCGCGCACCAGATCGCCGAGGCGCTCGAAGCCGAGCCGTTCAGTCTGCACCTGGTCGAGCAGCGAAGCGAGCGATGCGGCGAGCAAGGCCGCCTGATCGAGCGTCGGCGCGGCACCGCCAATGCGCTGGTAATAGGCGACGACCAGTTTCGTGAGCAACGCCTGACGGCGCAAAGGCGCGATCGGGGGCGGCAGGCCGGCCGCCGCCGCATCGGTATCGAGCCCGCCGCCAACGGTGAGTTCTTCCTCGTCGATATCGCCGAGCGGCACGAGGCGCGGCAGCAGCATCGGCCGCCCTTCGCTCGCACGCAGGAACGCATCGCGCAGACTGCGACAGCCGCGTCGTGTCGGCAGCAGGATGCGATAGCGTGCCAGGGCGACGGGATCGCCGCCGGTCTCGTCGATCAGGCCGGCCGCCAGCGCATCGACGAAGCTGACGCCCGTCGGAATGGTGAAAATCGGTGCGCCGCGCCCGGACTTCATCATAACGACCGCTTCATGGCGCTCGGCCGGTCATGCGTGCAAGGCGGTCATGTGCGCGAGATTTCTCAGGCTGCGGCGAAGCCGAGCTCGGCCAGCGCCGTTTCGATGATCTCGACATGGGCGGCCGTGCTGACCTGGAACCATTCGCCGTCATGGCGCAGACCGAAGAGACGCCCGGCCTCGATCGCGCGGTCGTAGAGTTCGTTCATCGAGAACGCGCCCTTGGGGGCATCCTTGAAGATACGCGGATGCAGGATCTGGATGCCGGTATAGACGAAGGGTGCGACTTCCCATTGCCGGCGCCGGCGCACGCGACCTTCGGGGTCGAGGAAGAAATCGCCCAGCCCGTCATAGGCGCGCGCCATCACCGTCGGATGCACCAGCAGAAGCCCGTCCATGCGGGTGTCGTCCCAGCAGGCCGACAATCGCTGCAACGCCGGGATGCGGCCGTCGAGCCAGACGATCTTGGCATTGATGGCGAGGAACGGGCCGTCGCCGAGCTGCGGCAAAGCCTGCACGATGCCGCCGCCGGTTTCGAGAATGGTTTCTTCGCGCGAGATGGCAATGCGCGGTTCGCGCCTTCCGGCGAGATGTTCTTCGACCCGGTCGGCGAGATGATGTGTGTTGACGACCGCATGCTCGATGCCGAAATCCGCGAGCCGGTCGAGCGTGTGATCGATCAGCTTTTTACCGATCACCGGCACCATCGGCTTCGGCACA
Source organism: Dongiaceae bacterium (assembly GCA_040902645.1). GTDB lineage: Bacteria > Pseudomonadota > Alphaproteobacteria > Dongiales > Dongiaceae > JAWXBK01. Next base: position 2,052 of record JBBDWW010000146.1, read on the forward strand.
TTATCGGTCAGCGGGTGAAGCCGCGTGCCATAACCGGCGGCAAGAACCATGGCGGTCCGAAGATCGGCGCTCATGCAACAGCTTCTCCGACAGCCTCTCTGGGTTTGGCCTTGGCATCCTCGGCCGCCTGTTCGGCAACCGTTCGCAACGTCGGCGGAATGGAGCGCAAACTCGGCGGCAAATGGCGATCGAACCAGGATCGGACCGGCGTCATCGAAGGATGATCGAGATCGCGGGTTACCATGGCCCAACTCCGCGGCAGCCAGTTGAGATAGCCCGGCTTGCCGTCGCGCACCCAGAGCCGCACGAAGGTCCCGAGGATGCGGGTATTGCGTTGCGCGCCGAGCACCGCATAGCTCGCAGCGAACGTATCGTGCTCGAGCTGCGGAAACGCCTTCAGATACCGGTCGATGCAATGAGCGGTGAGATCGGCGCCGACATCGCGCCGTACATCCTGCAGCAGCGAAACCAGATCGAATGAGACCGGCGCGCGCGTGGCATCCTGGAAATCGAGCAGACCGACCTGGGCGGCACCGCTGCGGCCAGGCAGCAGCATCAGATTGTCGACATGATAGTCGTAATGCATCAGCCCGTCGGGAATGCGCCGCGCGATCGGCAAGGTCTGGCGCCAGGCGGATTCGAACGAGCGGCGGATCGTGGCCGACGGTGCGGCACCGTGCACCGCGGGCCACAGCCATTCGAGCAGCCGCATCGCCTCGTCGACGCAGCGGGCATCGTCGAAGCTCGGCAGCCCCGCGATCTGTTCCTGCGAGAGATTGCGATGCAGGTCGATCAGCGCATCGACGGCAAGCTCGTAGAGCCGCCGTTCGTCGGCGCCGCGCGCGAGCAGCCTTGTGTAAGTGTCGTCGCCGAAATCCTCGATCAGCAGCAACCCGGCTGCCATTTCGGAGGCGAAGATCTCGGGCGCGCTCAAGCCCGCACGGCGAATGAGATCGGCGACCCTCGCGAACGAGCGGACATCCTCCTGCGGCGGCGGCGCATCCATCAGCACCGCGCTTGCACCGGCACGCTCCAGCCGTTCGTAGCGGCGGAACGAGGCATCGCCCGCGAGCGGACGGCGCACGGCATCGCCCCAGCCCGCGCGGGCGAGGAACTCGACAATCGCGCGTTCGCGTCGTTCAGCCATTGACGGCGATATCCCTCACTCGTTCCGCCCAATTGCCGGAGCCGCGCAGGGTCGCGCGGCGCGAATCGGGCGTCGATCCGAATTCTAGACGAAGCGAGAGGCGGCCGACCGGCAGCAGCGCGCCGAGCCGTTCCGGCCACTCGACCAGCACTATACCCTCGCCAAGCGCTTCCTCGAAGCCGAGCGGCCCCGCTTCGGCCAGATTTTCGATCCGGTAAAGGTCGAAATGATGGATCAGGCCGGCTTTGGTTTCGTAGCTCTGCAGCAGGGTAAAGGTCGGGCTCGGCACTTCCTCGGGCTGGTCCTGGAGCGAGCGGATGAAGGCCCGCGCGAAACTGGTCTTGCCGGCCCCGAGATCGCCTTCGAGCGCGATCAGATCGCCCGGCCGGGCCCGCGCCGCGAGCCTTGTGGCCAGCCGTCCCAGCGCCGCCTCGTTCTCGATCGCGAGGCGGATTTCGCCCGGGTTTTCGGGGTTATCGTCGCGCACCCTGTTCATGTGCAGTTTGTAGCGATAACGCGCCGCCGGGGCCACCGATCCGCCAACGATAAACCCCTCTCCCCCGGCCGTCGCGGTCGGCCGCGACCGGTCGCAGCGTAGGGGAGAGGGTGGGGTGAGGGGGTCTTACGGCAGTAACGCATGCTCCAGCCAACCAAACCCTCACCCGGTCGCGCTTGCTGACGCTCGCGCGACCACCCTCTCCCCGAGGGAGAGGGATTAGAAGCGCGTCTCGCCATCTCTGTGTCTCTGTGGTGATTTTTTGCGCCCCCATCCCGCTCTTGCACCGCGCCGCCCGAGCCGCCATTTTGGCGCGCCGCGACGGGCGGCAAGACCTTACGGGCGAAGGGTTTTCCTGCTTCGGGACATGATGCGATGACGGACAAGACGCAGATCACGGATGTGGCGATCATCGGCGCGGGCCCGGTCGGGCTTTTCGCCGTGTTCGAATGCGGCATGCTGAAGATGAACTGTCATGTCATCGACGCGCTCGAACAGGTCGGCGGTCAATGCGTCGCGCTCTATCCCGAAAAACCGATCTATGACATTCCGGCCTGGCCCACGATCGACGCGCTCGGTCTGATCGAAAAGCTCGAAGAGCAGATCCATCCCTTCCAGCCGACGTTCCATCTCGACCAGCGCGTCGAGAAAATGACGCCGCACGGCGAACGCTGGCTGATCGAGACATCGGCGGGCACGAAGATCGATGCGCGCGCCGTCATCGTCGCAGCCGGCGTCGGCGCGTTCGGGCCGAACCGTCCGCCGCTTGACGGGCTCGAAAGGTTCGAAGGCAAGAGCGTGTTCTATCTCGTCAAACGGCGCGAGGATTTCCGCGGCAAGCGTGTCGTGATCGCGGGTGGCGGCGATTCCGCGGTCGACTGGTCGCTGTCGCTGCCGGACGTCTGCTCGAAGGTCTATGTCGTGCATCGCCGCCCGAAATTCCGTGCGGCACCCGAAAGCGTCGCGCGGCTCGATCAACTGGTGAAGGATGGGCGGGTCGAGCTGGTGGTGCCCTATCAGCTCGCGCGGCTCGAAGGCACCGAAGGCGGCGCGCTCACGCATGTTGTTGTTGCCACCCTGGATGGCGAGGAACGCGCGATCGAAGCTGACGTGCTGCTGCCGTTCTTCGGTCTCGCGATGAATATCGGCCCGATCGCCGAATGGGGTCTCGATCTCGAGAACCGCCATATTCTCGTCGATCCGGCGACCGCAGAGACCAATCTGCCCGGCGTGTTCGCGATCGGCGATATCGCGCATTACCGCAACAAGCTGAAACTCATTCTGTGCGGTTTCTCGGAAGCGGCGATGGCGGCGCACGCCATCCGCCCGCTGGTGCATCCGGGCGAGGCCTATCATTTCGAATATTCGACGACCAGCGGTGTGCCGGCGGCGTAGCTACAGACTGCGCCCTCGCGCAGACGCACGGCCCTCATGGTTCGACAGGCTCACCATGAGTTTTTTTGAATCGACCATGAGTTTTTTCGAAACGGGAAAATAGATTCCACACTCATCATAAATTCCACACCTCATCCTGAGCCTGTCGAAGGATGAGGCGGCACGCAACCCGCACGTCACTTCCCCCTCCCCCTCACCACAATCGGCCGCGGCCAACTGCAGCGTGCGGGAGGGGTTCGGAGAACGCAAAGCAAGCCAGATGCATTTTACATGAGTGCGATCTTCCCGAACCTTGGCCTATAATCTACCGTGCTTCTCTACCGCGCCGCCGCCTGACGAGGGGAACACGATGGTTCGCGCCATCGTGTAATCCAGCCATGCCAGATCAAAACCTGACGAATCCGGCCATCGAAGTGCGCCAATGCCACCGCAAACGCATTGAAGCTTGGCTGAGGGGCGATTTGGAGGCCTACATGTCTTACTACTGGTCCGATGCACTGATTTTTATCGACCGGGCACCCTTCTCGCTCGCGGAAATGCGAGAGGGTGCGGCAGCCGAACTTGCTGCGCGCGAGCGAATTGGAATCGACGCACCCGATCTTGAGGCTATGGCGATAAGTGAGATGGGAGACGCCGTAACTGTTAGCTTTCCATGGTCTCAGCGGGTACGTGGCGCTGAAGGCAATGAGACTACGGAGTCCTATCATGAGACAGATGTATGGTATCGCCGTAGCAGCGCTTGGAAGCTGATTGCCATTCATCTCGTAGCCTTGGTTCATTGACGCTGAGGAAAAGGCGATTCAAAGAACGCGGACAGACCCGGACAGCCGGGAAACGGATACAGTGTCTGGAGTCCTGGATGCATCTTCGAAAATCGTCGCCAATCGACCCCGTCCTGAGATCGTCGAAGGACGAAGGATGAGGTGGCACCACCCTTTCAACATTCGTCATGCCCGGGCTTGACCCGGGCATCCATGGCGCCGATGCACCGGGCCATCGTTGATTAGACGGAGCCCGGCCTCGGCATGGATCGCCGGATCAAGTCCGGCGATGACAGATTTGTCGGAAACTAAAATCAGATTGAGTGGGCCTCATCCTGAGCCTGTCGAAGGATGAGGCGGCACCATCGTGCGGCCCTCAAGG
>JBBDWW010000147.1:0-6190 GCA_040902645.1 Dongiaceae bacterium
GTTGTTCACCAGATCGATCCTGGTGACGTGATGTGCGTTCTTGATGATGCCGTCGACCGCCGCGCGGTCGCCGAGTTCCCAGTCATAGCAGAGATTGCCGGGGGCATCGACATGGACGACCGCACCCTTCATCGCCTTCGCGGTATCGATATTGGCGGGCAGCACCTCGTAGTCGACATCGACCTTTTCGGCTGCGTCGCGCGCCTGCGCCTGCGTTTCAGCGATCACCACGGCGACATGGTCGCCGACATAACGCACCTTGTCGTTCGCAAGAATCGGATGGGCCGGCGCCTTGTGCGGATCGCCATTCTTGTCCTTCACGGTCCAGCCGCAAATGAGACCGCCCAGCTTGTCGGCGACGACATCATTGCCGGTGAAGATCGCGATCACGCCCGGCGCTTTCCGCGCGGCACTGGTGTCGACCATCTTGACGCGGGCATGGGCGTGCGGCGAGCGTACGAAGGCCGCGTGAGCCTGGCCCGGCCTGTTCATGTCGTCGACATAATGGCCCTTGCCGGTGAGGAAACGCTGGTCTTCCGAGCGGCGGACGGATGAACCGATTCCCTTTTCGCTCATGACATTATCTCCCCATGGCCTTTGCGCCGGCGGCGATCGCCTTGACGATGTTGTGGTAGCCCGTGCAGCGACAGATATTGCCTTCGAGCCAGTCGCGGATTTCCTGCTCTGAGGGATTGGCGTTGTTCTTCACGAGATCGACGGCGCTCATCACCATGCCCGGCGTACAGAAGCCGCATTGCAGCCCGTGATTTTCCTTGAACGCCGCCTGCATCGGATGCAGTTCGCCATTCTTCGCCAGCCCCTCGATGGTGGTCACTTGGGCGCCTTCGGCCTGGACCGCGAGAATAGTGCAGCTCTTGGCCGACTTGCCGTCGATATGAATGACGCAGGCGCCGCACTGGCTGGTGTCGCAACCGACATGGGTGCCGGTGAGGGCAAGTTTCTCGCGCAGGAAATGAACGAGCAGCGTGCGGTTCTCGACATCTGCCGAAACCGACTTGCCGTTCACCGTCATGGAAACGGTGGGCATGGCTTTCTCCTATGGTGCGGTTGCGAGTGTTGGCCCCGCAATTCCGCCGCAGTCTGCGATCGTCCACCCCGTTGCAGGGCGAACGGTCTCCCCGCATCAGTGTCGATTGACGCTCCGGCGAGGTCAAGAGAAACAGGATGGCGGCGCGCCGAGGCAGCCGGCGTTAATCGGCGAATTCAAACCACGCCAGCAGCAGGGCCACGATAACGACAAGGCCACCGATCCATGCCCAGGGACCGAGCCCGCGGCGCGGCCCCGCGTCGGCGACGGTCACGGCGGGTTTTGTCGGCGCGGCGGTTGCAATCTCGGCGCTCGTCGCGGGCATGTCGGCCGGCATCTCAGTCCTCGCGGCGTCGCTGTTGGCAACGAGCTCGGAAAAACGGCCAAAAAATTCGTTCGCCATCTTCTGGGCGGCGCCCTGAACCAGCCGCGATCCGATCTGCGCCATCTTGCCGCCTACCGATGCGTCGGCGTTGTAGCGCAACACGGTTGCGCCGCCGTCCTCTTCCAGCGTGACCTGGGCAGTTCCTCGCGCGAAACCAGCCGCGCCGCCCTGACCTTCACCGGTGATCCGATAGCCTTTCGGCGGATCGAGATCGGAGAGCGTGACCTTGCCGGCGAACTTGGCCGAGACCGGCCCGATCTTGATCGCGACCTTGGCGGTCATTTCGGTATCCGACACTTTCTCGAGCGATTCGCAGCCGGGAATTGCCACTCGCAAAATTTCCGGATCGTTGAGCGCTTTCCAGACGACCGCGCGCGGCGCCGCGATGCGATACTCGCCGGTCAGATCCATGATGTCTCCTCGGTTGGCCAGGGTGGCAGCACAATCATAGCGGATACGCCGCAGATGACCATTCTTGCCGTTGTCCCGCGCCACGGCATCCGAAGGCATCGATTCGCACGCCGGATCACGCATCGCGCAGTACCCGCGAATGGTTGCGAGCCTGACAATCCTGTTTTTCTTGGCCCGAGGGAGGCGGTTCGGCATACTTGCCCGTGTTCGCCGATCCGCGTGCGCGGTCGCGACAACCGCCGGGTGGCACCGGCGGGGCGGTACTGGAGGATTTGATGGTCTCGGCGCGCACCATAAGCTTGTTTCTCGTACTTTATGGAATCTGGCTGTTGCTCTCGGGTATCTGGGAGCCGTTCCTGATGATCGTCGGTGCGCTCTCCGCGCTGCTGGTCGTCATTCTCGCGCGCCGCATGGGCGTGATCGACGACGAGGGCCATCCCATTCATCTGGCGCTGGGTGCGTTGCTCTATCTTCCGTGGCTCTTCTGGCAGGTTGCGCTGTCGAACATCGATGTTGCGCGTCGGGTGTTGTCGCCGCGGATGGACATCGATCCGGCGCACGGCATGGTACCGGCGAGCCAGCGCAGCAATGTCGGGCTCGTCGCCTTTGCAAATTCGATTACGCTGACGCCCGGCACGGTGAGCCTGTCGGTTTATCCCGGGCGCATTCACGTGCATGCCTTGAGCCGCGCGGGACTCGACGATCTGATGAAAGGCGAGATGGATCGGCGGGTCACGCGGATGGAGGGAGGCGGCTGATGTTCAGCGCCACCATTTTCATCGTCATGCTGGGCATGGTGCTGGTGCTGATCCGCGCCGTGCGCGGCCCATCACCCTACGACCGGATTCTGGCGGTCAACGTGCATGGCACGATGACCGTCGTGCTGATCGCGCTCGCCGGGTTCCTGGTCGATCGCCCGGCGTTTCTCGATCTGTCGCTGGTCTACGCGCTGATCAATTTTGTCGGCACGCTCGCCGCTCTCAAATTCTTCAAGCACGGCTATCTGGGGGATGCGCGGTGAATCTGGCGCTCGACATAGCGAGCTGGGCACTGATGCTGGGCGGCGGTTTCTTCATGCTGGCGAGCGGCATCGGCATGCTTCGCTTGCCGGATCTGTTCACGCGCCTGCACAGCGCCGGCCTTGCCGACACCGGTGGTGTTGCCCTCTTGCTGCTCGGCATGGCGCTACAGGCGGGATTTACGATGGTGACCGTGAAGCTGCTGTTGATCGGCGCCTTTCTGTTCCTGACGGCGCCCGCAGCAAGCCACGCGGTTGCGCACGCGGCTCTGATCGGGGGCCTCTCGCCCGACGATGCGGCGAAGAACCAGCGCCCCGACGACGATGAGAACGGAGACTGAGCGTTGGAACGCGTCATCGCGGTCATTCCAGTATTGTTGTTGATTTCTCTGGCCCTGACCATCGTCCGGTTGCGGAGCCTGCTCGCGATCGCGATCCTGAGCGGCGTCTACTCGCTGATGATGGCGCTCGTATTCACAGTGCTCGATGCGGTCGACGTCGCGTTCACCGAGGCATCGGTGGGGGCGGGGATCACGCTCACTTTGATGCTGGCCGCCATGTCGCTCACGACGCGGCGCGAAGCGGCGAAGCCGCGCAATCGCCTGCGCGATGGGGCGGCGCTTGCCGTCGCGGTTATCGTCGGCCTCGCGTTCGTCTATGCGACATTAGATATGCCCATGCTGGGCGACGCGGCAGCGCCGATTCATCTTCATGTCGCACCGCGCTATATCGCCAGCGGACCGGTGGAGACCGGCGTTCCGAACATGGTGACGTCGATCCTGGCCAGCTATCGCGGCTATGACACGCTGGGCGAGGTGACGGTTATCTTCACGGCCGGCATCAGCGTGATCGCTCTTCTATGGCGGTGGGGGCGCGACGAACGATGAACGAGCATCTGATCGTCCGCGTCGTCACCAAGATACTGACACCGTTCATTCTGCTTTTTGCGCTCTATGTGCAGATGCACGGCGATTTCGGGCCGGGCGGTGGGTTCCAGGCCGGCGTGATTTTTGCCACCGCGTTCATCGTCTATGCCATCGTCTTCGGCATGATCCCGACTCTCCGCGCAATGCCGGCCGGAATGGTGGCCGCAATGATATCGCTCGGTGTCATCCTCTATGCCGGGGTCGGTTTTGCGGCGATCATCGCCGGCGGATCGTATCTCGATTACAGCGTTTTCGACACGCACGATCCGGCGCACGGGCAGCATCTCGGCATTTTGCTTGTCGAACTCGGTGTCGGCATCACGGTGTCCGGGGTGTTGATGGCGATCTTCTTCACTTTCGCCGAGCGCTACTCCCGATGACCGATCTTTACGAATTCGTCATCGGCCACGCGATCCAGTGGGGAGCCGCGGCCCTGCTGGTCATCGGTCTCTACATAACGATGACCAGGCGCAATCTCATCAAGAAGATCGTCGGCCTCAACATCTTTCAGACCGCTGTGTTCCTCGTCTATATCCAGATGGGGTATGTGACCGGAGGGACCGCGCCAATTGAGGAGGCCGGCCGGGTCTTGTACTCGAACCCTCTGCCGCATGTGCTGATCCTAACCGCGATCGTGGTCTCCGTCTCGGTGACATCGGTCGCACTGACGTTGATCGTGCGCATACGCGAAGCCTACGGGTCGATCGAAGAAGACGACATCGTCGATCTCGACGCATCGGACGCCGATGCGTCTGCTTGAGCATCTTCCCGCGCTGATCGTCGCCGTGCCGCTGATCGCGGCGCCGATCTGCGCCCTGCTGCTGCGGACACGTATCCCGTACTGGTTCGCCATAGCCGTCGCGTGGGCAACTATCGCGATGGCGCTCCTCCTCATGGAGCAGGTGTTGTCGCAAGGCGTCGTCGTCTATGCACTGGGCGGCTGGGCGCCGCCCTGGGGCATCGTCTATGTCGTCGATCCGCTGAGCGCGATGATGCTGGTGCTGGTCTCCGGCATGGCGGCGATCATCATGCCCGGCACGCTGCTTGGCATCGGCAGCGAGGTGGTGCGACGTGCCAAGCGGTTCTTCTTTGCGGTTACCCTCCTGGTGCTGACGGGGATGCTCGGCATCGTCATCACCGGCGATGCGTTCAACCTCTATGTGTTTCTCGAGATCGCCTCGCTCGCGAGCTATGCGCTGGTCGCGATGGGATCCGACCGCCGCTCGCTGCCGGCGGCGCTCAATTATCTGATACAGGGCACCATCGGCGCGACCTTCATCCTGATCGGCGTCGGGTTGATCTACATGGTGACCGGTACGCTCAACATGGCGGACATGGCCGGGCGTATACAGATGTTGGAGGACAGCCGTCCGTTGCAGGCGGCGCTCGCCTTCATCCTCGTTGGAGCCGCGATCAAGTTCGCCTTGTTCCCGGCGCACGCCTGGTTGCCCAATGCCTACACCCATGCGCCATCGATGGTGTCGGCCTTCTTCGGTGCGACCGCGACGAAACTCGGCGCGTACATCCTCATCCGTTTCATCTACTCGGTGTTCGGCGACGAATTCGCCTTTGGCCACATGGGGATCGCCTGGGTCCTGATCCCTGCCGGCGTTGCCGGTGCCTTTATGGGCTCACTGGTCGCGATCTGGCAGAACGATCTGAAACGCATGCTGGCTTACTCCAGCATCGCGCAGGTCGGCTATATCGCGCTGGGCATCGGCCTCGACAATCGCGACGGCTTGATTGCCGCCATCGTCCATATCTTCAACCACGGGCTGATGAAGGGGGCGCTGTTCCTCGTCATGGCATCGGTCATTCTTCGGCTGGGCGGTGCGAACATGGCACAGTTCCGCGGTCTCGGGAGACGCATGCCGCTGACGATGGCCTGCTTTGTCGTGGCCGGCCTGTCGCTGATTGGCGTGCCGCTGACCGTCGGCTTCATCAGCAAGTGGTATCTGGTACTCGGCGCGATCGAGGCGGGGCTTTGGCCGATTGCCATTCTCGTGGTCGCGAGTTCGCTGCTCGCGGCCATCTATATGTGGCGCGTGATCGAGGTCGCCTATTTCGAGACGGCGACCGATAACCGCCCGATCAAGGAAGCGCCGTTGCAGCTACTGTTGCCGACGGCGGCATTGGCGCTGCTCTGCGTCCTGCTCGGCATCTCGACCGAGTTCACCGTCGAGATTGCCTCGCGCGCGGTCGTGTTCCTGGATGTCGGCTTATGAGCGCGCTCGCCTCAAATGGCGTTCTGATGCTGCTCGCCGTCGCGATGCCGCTGTTCGGTACGATCGCCATCGTCCTGCTGCGGCGCTGGCCGAACGCGCGTGAGGCGGCGACGCTGATAACCGGCGTGGCGCTATTCGTCGATGTGCTGCTGATCGCCTGCGCCTTGCAGGAGGGCG
>JBBDWW010000148.1:0-6167 GCA_040902645.1 Dongiaceae bacterium
GGCGCCCAGCGATTCATGTTCGGTATCGATGCCATCGTCGGCAATCGTCTCGGGCAGGTCGTGAATGAGATGACCGATATCGTGCAGCAGGGCCGCGACGATCTCCGATGGGGGCGCGCCACGCTGTTCGGCGAGGGTCGCGCACTGCAAAGCATGGGCGCGCTGGCTCACACCTTCGCCATAGGATTGGTCGCCGCGCCGTGCGAAGGCGCGTTCGATTTCCACCCAGGCTCCGTTGCCGGTCACGCCGCGGCGCCCCGGGATTCGACGCGCAGTTCGGCATGGCTGTCGCGCTCGAGCACACGGTGGCGGCTTTCGACGCCGTCCATGTCGACATAGCAGCCCTGGAGATGGCGGCGGCCCAGCGACGGGTCGAACGCGGTGCGGCCATGCAACGTGCGCTGGTTCGCCATCATCAGCAGATCGCCCGGCTCGAGCCGCAGCATCAGCGCGCGTGCCGGATCGCCCATCAGCGTGGCGAAGCGGCGATAGGCGCGATACCAGGGTTCGACCAGTTCGAGCGGGGCATCGAGCGGCGCCTTGGAGCGGTTGTTGAAATGAATGCCGATGACGCGCCCGTCGGCATCGGTTCCGATCACCGGCGTGCGGGCGCGCAGATCGGCCTCGCGATCGGCAAAGCGATAATCCTGCGCGATGCGGGCAAGCAGCGCGAAGCCGTCGGGGTCTTCGTTGCGAAAATCCGCGGCGGCGCGGAATCCGTCGACCAGGATCGAATCGCCGCCCGGCGCCTCGCATTCGAGGCAATGCAGAAGCTGCACGCCCGGCGTCGGATCGCGATAGGGATTGTCGGTATGCACGCCGAGGCCGAGACCGGTGTAAGCGAGATTGTTCGGGTTCGGCACCGATTTGACTTCGAACCAGCGGCCGTAATTGGTGACGCGGACATGGCCGATGCGATCGCCGACGCGAGTCACCATGCCACTTTCGGTCGGCACGCCGCTGAGGATCGCAAAGCCATAGCGCAGGAATGAATCGAGCAAGGTGCGTTCTTCCGCCGGCTGGCTCTCGACCGCCGACCAGTCGGCCTTCGGCAGATTGCGCGCAATCTCCGGCCCCCAAAGCACGGGGTCGGGATGACGCCCCATGCGGCGCGCCTCATCGAACGCATGCGCGGCAAGCCACGCGACGGAATAGCGGCTCTCATGCGCATCCGGCGCCCAGACGATCGTCAACGTGTCGCCAGCGGCGAGCAGCCGCTCGGCTGTCGGCCGCTCGGGCAGAGCGACGGTATCAACGAGACGCTGGCCGTTGCCGGGGCTGACGCAGAGCGGACAAAGGCAGTTGTCGCGCAGCCAGATCGCCGGGAAGAGCAGCGCATGGCCATCCCGCAGAACCACGCGGATCCGCCCGGCCTCCTGCCGCGCCTCGCGCAGGCCCGCCGCCTTGCTCGTCATCTCGGTTGAAGCGGCCATTCTCTTGTCCTCATAGCTTCATGCGATCGCTGTTCGGATCGTACATCGGACGGAGGCTTGCGCGCGCCGGCAGACGCTCGCAGGCAACTTCCAGTTCGAACTTCGCGTTCTTCACCATGTCGGCGCTGATGCCGTCGGGATGATTGACGTAGCCCATCGCGATCGCGCACCCGAGATGATGGCCATAATTGGCCGAGCTGGTATAGCCGGCGAGCTTGCCGTCCATGTAGATCGGTTCGTTGTGATAGAGCAGCGGTTCGGGATCCTCGAGCGCGAACTGGATCATGCGCTTGGTGAGCGGACCTTTGGTTTTCTGCGCGAGCAGTGCGTCGCGGCCGATGAAGGGAACATCCTTGTCGAAGGCGCAGGCGAAGCCGAGCCCGGCCTCGAGCGGCGTGTCTTCTTCCGCGATGTCGTGGCCCCAATGGCGATAGGCCTTCTCGATGCGGAGCGAGTCCATCGCATGCATGCCGGCCGGCTTGACGCCGAGATCCGACCCGGCCGCGAGCAGCCGGTCGAACACAGCGACCGAGTATTCTGCCGGCACATAGAGCTCCCAGCCGAGCTCGCCCATATAGCTGATGCGCGTCGCACGAACCGGGATGCCGGCGATTTCGATCTCGAGCGAACTGCCGAACGGAAAGGCATTGTTGCCGAGACCGGTTTCGGTGACTCGCGACAGCAGATCGCGGCTCTTCGGTCCCATGACGCCGATCACCGCAAACGCGGCCGTCACGTCGTCGATTGAAACCTTGGCGTCATCGGGAATGTTGCGTTCGAGCCAGACCCGGTCGCGTACCGCGCTGACCGCCGCGGTCACGACCCAGAATTTGTCTTCCGCAAGGCGCGTCACGGTCAAATCGGATTCGATGCCGCCGCGCTCGTTGAGCCATTGCGTGTAAACAGCCCGCCCCGGTTCGACCCCGACATCGTTGGCGCAGATGCGCTGGAGATGGAATTCGGCCTCGGGTCCCTGCACCAGAAACTTGGCGAACGTCGACTGATCGAACAAAGCGACATTCTCGCGCGTCGCCTTGCATTCGGCGGCGCTGTAGGGAAACCAGTTCTGCCGCTTGAAGCTGTATTCGTATTTCGGTTCGACGCCCTTGGGCGCAAACCAGTTCGGACGCTCCCAGCCGGCCACTTCGCCGAAACAGGCGTTGAGTTCCTTGAGTCGGAAATAAAGCGGCGTGCGACGGATGCCGCGCGCGGTCTCGTATTGCCGGTATGGCCAGTGCATCGCATAGAGCAGGCCCAAGGCCTCGGACACACGCTCGACCAGATAAGACTTGCCGTTCTGGTGCGGCATCATGCGGCGGATATCGACTTCCCACATATCGAACGGCGGACGGCCTTCGACGATCCAGTGGGCGAGTGCCATGCCGACGCCGCCGGCCGACTGGATGCCGATCGAATTGAACCCCGCAGCGACGAAGAAATTGCGCAGGTTCGGCGCCTCGCCGAGGAGATAGCGCTGATCGGGCGAGAAGCTTTCCGGACCGTTGAAGAACTTGCGGATGCCGGCTTCGCCGAGTTTCGGCACGCGATGGATCGCGGCTTCGAGTACCGGCGCGAAATGATCGAAATCCTCCGGCAGTTCGTCGAAGCAGAAATCCTCGGGGATGCCGTTCATGCCCCAGGGCTTGGCATTCGGTTCGAAGGCGCCGATCAGCAGCTTGCCGGCGTCTTCCTTGAAATAGGCGCAGGAATCCATGTCGCGCAGCACCGGCAGATTGGCCGGCACGTCCATCGGCTCGGTCACGACGTAGAAATGTTCGGCCGCATGGAGCGGCATGGCAACACCGGCCATCAGCCCGACCTCGCGGCCCCACATGCCGGCGCAATTCACCACGATCTCGGCCGATACGTCGCCCTGGTCGGTCGAGACGCCGGTAACCCGACCGTTCGCGGTGCGGATGCCGGTCACCTTGCAATTCTCGACGATCTTCGCCCCGCCCATGCGCGCGCCGCGGGCAAGCGCCATGCAGGTGTCGGCCGGATTGCACTGACCGTCGCGCGGAAAGAACGCAGCGCCAATCACGTCGCTCGAATTGAGTAGGGGCCATTTCTGCTGTGCCTCTTTGGGCGTCAGCAGATGCGTCTCGACGCCGAAGGCGCGTGCCATCGAGGCACCACGCCGGACTTCTTCCCAGCGCTCCTCGTTATTGGCGACGGTCATGCTTCCGTTCTGCTTCAGGCCGGTCGCCTGGCCGGTTTCCTTCTCCAGCCCCTCATAGAGCCCGAGCGTGTAGGTCGCGAGCTTGGTCAGATTGCTCGAATAGAGCATGCCGCGCACCAGGCCGGCGGCATGCCAGGTGGTGCCGCTGGTGAGCTTTTGCCGCTCGAGCAGCAGCACGTCCTTCCAGCCATGTTTGGTCAGATGATAAGCAACAGAGCAGCCGATGATGCCGCCGCCGATGATGACGACGCGGGCATGGGTTGGAAGCGTTTGGGCCATGAGCGACGGATTCCCCGGTTAGGTCACGAAATAGCGGGCGATCCTAGCGTCCGGCCGCGCCGGGCGCGAGCGGCCCAATAACGGCGAGCCGACATTCCCGAGCGTCCCGTCAGGCCCATGGCAGCGAGTAGGTCTTCACGTTCGTGAAGCTCTTCATCGCCTCGAGCACGCCTTCCTTGTAGCCGAGACCCGAATCCTTGATGCCGCCGAAGGGCGACATCTCGATCCGGTAACCGGGCACTTCCCATACATTGACCGTGCCGACCTCGAGCTGCGAGACGAAGCGCGTGATGTAGTCGAGCCGGTTGGTGCACACGCCTGAGGAAAGACCGTAGGCGGTCGAGTTCGAGACCCGGATCGCATGGTCGATATCCTTGACGCGAATGACCGGCGAGACCGGGCCGAAGGTCTCTTCCTTCACGAGCGCGCACTCATAGGGCACATGGTCGAGCAATGTCGGCGCATAAAGCGCGCCGTCGCGCTTGTTGCCGTGCAGCAGCTTGGCGCCCTTCGCCACAGCATCGTTCACCATGTCCTCGCAGTAGCGCGCGGCCGCCTCGTCGATTACCGTTCCCATCAGATTGTCCGGGTTCATCGGGTCGCCGAAGGTCCAGGCTTTGGTCTTCGCCAGCAGCTTCGCGACGAATTCGTCCGCAACGGCCTCATGCACGATCATGCGCTTGACCGCCGTGCAGCGCTGGCCGGAGTTCTTGTAGGAGCCGCCGGCGGCAAGCGTCGCCGCACGCTCGACATCGGCGTCTTCCATCACAATGAGCGGGTCGTTGCCGCCGAGTTCGAGCACGGCGCGGCGGTAACCCATATGCGTCGCGATATACTTGCCCACGGCGACGCCGCCGGTGAAGGTGATCAGCTCGACATTCGGGTTGGTCAGCATCTCGTCGGCGATCTCCTTAGGATCGCCGGTGACGACCGAGAACATCTCCGGTGGCAGTCCCGCCTCGTACAGCACATCGGCCAGCAGGAGTGCGGTCAGCGGCGTCTTTTCGGAAGGTTTCAGCACCATCTTGTTATTAGTCGCGATTGAGGGCGCGACCTTGTGTGCAACCTGATTGAGCGGATGGTTGAACGGGGTGATGGCGGTGATGCAGCGCAGCGGATCGCGCTGGGTATAGATGCGGCGCTTCTGGCCGTGCGGCGTCAGATCGCAGGAAAAAATCTGCCCGTCATCCTGGAGGCAGAGCGTCGAGGACAGCACGAACACGTCGTACGCGCGGCCAACCTCGTAGAGCGTGTCCTTCAAAGACAGCCCGGATTCGGCGGTGATCAATTCAGCGATTTCCTGGCGGCGGGAATCGAGAATCTCGGCGGTGCGGCGCAGGATCGTCGCGCGCTCATGGCGCGTCAGTTTCGCCTTGTAGGCGGCCGCGATCTCGTAAGTCTCGTGGATCTGCGCAAGGCTCGCGCGCGGCACCGTACCGACCACCGAATTGTTGTAGGGGTTGTGAACCTCAAGCACGCGGTCGCTGTCGACCTTGCGGCCAGCGATGCGCATCGATTCCTTGAGGATGCGGGGGTTCACGGCGACATTCATGATCCTGTCCTTCGGTAGATACTCACCACAGAGACACAGAGATAGACGAGAAACTTATCTTCTCTGTGCTCTCTGTGCCTCTGTGGTTCAATTTTCTCGTGTTGCAAAGACTAACGCTGCCCGACGGCGCGCGCGGGAGCTGCGATCGCGACGGCGTGGTTGAGCGCAATGTCGAATGCATCGAAATTGCGCAGAATTCGGTTCGCGGCGATGCCCTCGACCGGCCGGTTGCAGTAAAGCGGCACACGCTGCTCCGAGACGCCGCCATGCGAACGCAACGGCGCATCGAGGCCCGAAAGATCGTGCCGGTCGGCGCTGGTGCCGATCGTGGTTTCGCGGCGGCTGACCAGGACGATGTCGCCGATGCGGTCTTCCGGCAACTCGAATTTCGCCGCGGCCGCCTTGCGATCGAGCGCAAACTCGACATCCGGCCGCGCCGCCAGACGCCTCAGAACATCTGCGAGATCGACATTCTCCGGCAAGTAGGCGGTCGCGAACGAACCCAGCGCGCCGTGATGCACGACATAGGGATCGGTGATCGGCAGGATGACGCGGGCCTTACCCTGCCCCAGCCATTCGTCGAGCAGGCTCTGGAGATAGAGCACGTTAGGTTTTCCGTCGGCGCCATGCTTCGAGTTCATACCGTGATCGGCGGTCAGCACGATGGTCGCGCCGGCTGCATCGAGCGCCGCCCAATAACCGTCCATCATGCGATAGAAATCAT
>JBBDWW010000149.1:0-6125 GCA_040902645.1 Dongiaceae bacterium
TGTCGGTCAGCCGCCGCACGTCGTCGGAGCTTTCCTTGATCGCGACGATGGTCTTCTCAGCCGTCAGTTCGGCAAACATGTCGGGCGTCACGTCGGTCGAGTACGCGACCGGGTTGTTGTAGACCATGATCGGCAGATCGGTCGCGCGCGCGACGGTGCGATAATGTTCGAGCGTCTCGCGCCGATCCGATTTGTAACCCATCGCCGGCAGCACCATCAGACCGTCGAGCCCGGCCTTTTTGCCGGCTTCGGCGAATCGGCAGGCCTGCGCGGTCGTGTTTTCGGCAACGCCGGTCAGGACCTGGACGCGACCCTTTGCCGTCGCGATTGCGAGGCGGATGAGTTCGTGTTTCTCCTCAAGCTCGAGCGAGCGGTTCTCGCCGAGCGTGCCGATCATGATGATGCCGTGACAGCCGGCCTTCACCATGCGTTCGATCTGCGCCGCGGTTGCCTTGAGATCGAGGCTTTCGTCGTCGCGGAACTGCGTGGTGATCGCGGGATAGATCCCGGACCAGCCGGTTGCCCCAGTATTCGTCGCCATGAACCCCACCCTTTCGAGAAACGGTTGTCGGAAGCCGGCAACCTGCCCCCGCCCGGATCGGGTGGTCAAGCGTTGGCTGCAGCCCGCCGCGGCAAGGGTGAAGGGAACTTAAAAACCCTCTCCCCCGCGTCGGGGGAGAGGGAAGGGTGAGGGGGTGTCGGCTCCCGACGAGATTTTGCGGAAGGCCCTCACCCGGCCGTGCTCGCATGGCTCGCGCGGCCACCCTCCCCCGCGCCGCGATCGGCCGCGGCCGACCGCGACACGCGCGGGCGAGGGTTCTTGATGGCCGCCGCCCGTCCCCGCGGTCTATAAGCCAGCGCCATGGTCTCCCGCCTGCTGCTCTCGGCCTTCTCCGGCCCGCGCTTCGCGCTGCCGCTGCTGATCCTCGGCGGCGTGACGATCTCGTTCTCGGGCATCTTCGTCCGGCTCTCGGAAGTCGGGCCGTCGGCGACCGGCTTCTACCGCATGATCCTCGCGCTGCCGCTGCTGTGGTTGTGGCAGGCACTCGAACAGCGTCATGCCGAGACGCCGCCGCCCCGCCCCGCCTCTCGCGGCGACTGGTGGAGGCTGGTGCTGCCGGGATTTCTGCTCGGGGCCGATCTGGTGGTCTGGCATTGGGGCCTGACCATGACCAGCGTCGCCAATGCGACCGTGCTCGGCAACTCGGCACCGATCTTCGTGACGCTGGCCGGTTGGCTGTTCCTCGGCGAACGCTTTGGCGGGCGCTTCCTCGCGGGGCTCGCCCTCTCGATCGCGGGGACGTTCCTGCTGGTCGGATCGAGCGCGGGGCTCGGCGAGATCAATCTGGTCGGCGACGGGCTCGGCGTGCTCGCCGGCGTGCTCTATGCCGCCTATCTGCTGACGCTCAAGTCGGTGCGCGCGCGTTTCACGACCGCGCGCGTGATGACGGCGAGTGCATTGTCGGCGTCGGCGCTCTGCCTCGTTGCGGCGCTCATCGGCGGCGAGACGATCCTGATCACCAGTTTTGCCGGGCTTGCCGTCGTGCTCGCGCTCGCCTGGATCAGCCATGTCACCGGGCAGAGCCTGATCGCCTGGGCGCTCGCGCATCTGCCGGCTTCGTTCTCGTCGATCACGCTTCTGATCAATCCGCTGATGACCACGCTGCTCGCCTGGCTGATCCTCGGCGAGGCGCTCGAGCCGCTGCAGGCGGCCGGTGGTGCCGTGCTGCTGTTCGGGATCCTGCTCGCGCGCATGGACAAAAGCCGCTTCGCCCCTTCCGCCAGGAAACCGACGCCCGCTGCTTGACCGATTGTCGCCGCCCTCCCTACGATCCGCGCCCCGCCGCCAAGGCCTCCGGTTGATGACCCCTTCACCCTCCTTCGCTTCAGTCCGATGACACCGCAGGATTTCATGCGCCGTCTGTTCGACGCGGCGATCGCGGCCGCCGATCCGATGCGCTGCCTGCCGCCGCATCTGCCGGCCCGGCCCAAGGGTCGCACCATCGTCGTGGGCGCCGGCAAGGCATCGGCCGCGATGGCGCGCGCCGTCGAGCAACATTGGGACGGACCGCTCGAGGGTCTGATTGTCACGCGCGACGGTTATGCTGCGCCCTGTGAGCGGATCGAGATCGTCGAGGCTTCGCATCCGGTGCCCGATGCGCGCGGCCGCGAAGCAGCGGGCCGCATCCTCGAAAAGGTTCGCGGTCTCGGACCGGACGATCTCGTGCTCTGTTTGATGTCGGGCGGCGCCTCCGCGCTGCTCGCGCTGCCGGCCGCCGGCCTGACGCTCGCCGACAAGCAGGCGATCAATCGGGAACTGCTGCGCTGCGGGGCGACAATTTCGGAAATGAACTGCCTCCGGAAACATCTCTCTTCGATCAAGGGTGGCAGGCTCGGTGCCGCCGCCGCACCGGCGCGCCTGGTGACGCTGCTAATCTCGGATGTGCCGGGCGACGATCCGGCGGTGATCGGCTCGGGCCCGACCGTGCCGGACCCGACGACCTATGACGACGCGCGCGCGATCGTTGCGAAATACCGCATCGACGTGCCCGCCGCTGTGCGCGCGCGGCTCGACGCGGGCAAGGACGAAACGCCGAAGCCCGGCGATCCGCGTCTCGCGCGCGCCGAGACCCTTCTCGTCGCGCGACCACAGGCTTCGCTCGAAGCGGCGGCGAAGCTCGCGCGCGAGGCTGGCGTTACGCCGGTCATCCTGGGTGATGCCATCGAGGGCGAGGCGCGCGAGGTTGCGATCGTGCATGCCGGGATCGCACGCCAAATTCTGGCGCACGACCAGCCGGCGGCGAAGCCCGCTTTGCTGCTCTCCGGCGGCGAGACGACGGTGACGATCCGCGGCAAGGGACGCGGCGGCCGCAATGCCGAGTTCCTGCTGGCGCTCGCGATCGCGCTCGGCGGCGCGCCTGGCGTTCATGCGATTGCCGGCGACACGGACGGGATCGATGGCAGCGAGGACAATGCCGGTGCGATCATCGGCCCGGACACGCTGGCCCGCGCCGCCGCCGCGGGCATCGACGCCAAGGCGTGTTTGGCCGACAATGATGGGTACGGATTCTTCGAGTCGCTGGGCGATCTCGTGACGACCGGGCCGACTTTGACGAACGTGAACGACTTCCGGGCGATCCTGGTCGATCCGGCGCAGCGATTGCGCTGATCGCCCGGCACGGATCGCGGAACGAGACCGGCAGCAAGGGGGCCGGCCCGCATGAGACGACACCGCAAGGCCAAGATCGTCGCGACGCTGGGCCCGTCCAGCAGCGACACCGACACGATCCGCGCGCTGTTCCATGCCGGCGCCGACGTGTTCCGGCTGAATTTCAGCCATGGCACGCATGAAGAACATCAATGGCGCTACGAGCTGATCCGCCAGATCGAGCTCGAGACGCATCGGCCGATCGGTACGCTCGCCGATCTGCAGGGCCCGAAATTGCGCGTCGGGCGTTTCGCCGACGGCCATGTCACGCTGAAAGCGGGCCAGAAATTCCGACTCGATCTCGATCCGAAAATCGGCGACGAGAGCCGCGCCAGCCTGCCGCATCCCGAAATCTTCGCGGCGACCAACGAGGGCACGAAGCTGCTGCTCGATGACGGGCGCCTCACGCTCGAGGTGCAGAAATGCGGCGAGAATTTCGCCGAGACGATCGTGCACGTCGGCGGCAAGCTCTCCGACCATAAGGGCGTCAATCTGCCCGGCGTGCTGCTGCCAATCTCGGCGCTGACCGCGAAGGACCGCAAGGACCTGCAGTTCGCGCTCGATCTCGGCTGCGACTGGATCGCGCTCTCGTTCGTGCAGCGGCCGGAAGACGTGGCCGAAGCGCGACGCCTGATCGCCGGTCGCGCCGCCGTTTTGATCAAGCTCGAAAAACCGGCCGCGATCGACCGGCTCGAGGAACTGGTCGATCTCGCCGACGCGGTGATGGTCGCGCGCGGCGATCTCGGCGTGGAGATGTCGCCGGAAGACGTGCCGATCCTGCAGAAGCGCATCGTCAGCGTCTGTCGCGAGCGCGGCAAGCCGGTGATCGTCGCGACGCAGATGCTGGAATCGATGATCGCGGCGCCGCAGCCGACCCGCGCCGAAGCCTCCGACGTCGCGACCGCGATCTATGACGGCGCCGATGCGGTGATGCTTTCGGCCGAGACGGCGGCCGGCCGCTATCCGATCGAAGCCGTCGCGATGATGGATCGGATCATTGCACGGGTCGAACGCGATCCCGCCTATACGCGCATCATCGCGGCGCAGAATCCCGAACCGGAAACGACGGCGGCCGATGCGATCAGTGCGGCGGCAGCCCAGGTCGCGCATACCGTATCGGCGGCGGTCATCGTTACCTACACGACCTCGGGTTCGACCACCTTGCGCGTCGCCAGGGAGCGGCCGGAGGCGCCGATCCTCTGTCTCACCTCGGCGCGCGAGACGGCGCGGCGGCTCGCCCTCGTCTGGGGCACGCATTGCGTCCAAAGCCCGGATGTCGCGAGCTTTTCCGAAATGGTCGACAAGGCCTGCGACATCGCACGCACCGAAGGCATGGCCGAACCCGGCCAGCGCGTGGTGGTCACGGCCGGCGTGCCATTCGGCACCCCCGGCTCGACCAACGTGCTGCGCATCGCCTGGATCGAGGACCAGGCCTCAGCGTAGCTCGGCTCCTCGTCGCCTGTAGCCGCGCGCGGTATCGACGGTAAAGATTGCGATCGCCACCCAGATGATCGCGAAGCTTGCGAGCTGCCAGGCGCCGAACGGCTCGCCGTACCAGAACAGACTCAGCAGGAAATAGATCGACGGCGTCAGATACTGGCAAAAGCCGAGCGCGATCATCGAAATGCGTCGCGCACCGGTCACGAACAGAAGCAGCGGAATGGCGGTCACCGGCCCCGCCGCCATCAGCAGCAGATCGAACGCCAGACCGCCCTGACCGAAGGCACCGCTGCCGAGGATTTCCAGCCAGACGAGAAAGCCGAGCGCCGCCGGCAGCATCAGCAGCATCTCGATGAACGTACCGTCGAACGGGCCGATGCCCATCTGCTTGCGCAGCAGTCCGTAGATGGCGAAGGTACATGCGATCCCGAGCCCGATCCACGGCACGGCACCGAGGCCGATCGCCTGCAAGACGACGCCGGCGAAGGCAAGGCCGACGGCGACCGCCTGCACCGGCCGCAACCGTTCGCGCAGGATCATGATTCCGATCGCGACATTGATCAGCGGCGTGATGTAGTAGCCGAGCGACGCCTGCAGAAGCTGATCGCTGACGACCGACCAGATATAGATCAGCCAGTTAACCGCCGTGATCGCGGTCGAGGCGAGCAGCATCGCCGCGACCCGGCGGTTGCCGAAGGCGGCGCGGAACGGCCAGGGCCGGCGCGTCGCCAGGTAGACCGGCAGCAGCATCGCGACCGACCAGACCACGCGATGCGCCAGCACCTCGAGTGCGGGCACCACAGCGACTGCCTTGAAAAAAAACGGGTTGAAGCCCCAGAGCAGGAACGCGGCCAAAGTGCAGGCAAGGCCGAGCCGCGTGTCGCTGCTGCCGGCGGCGGTCGTCGCAGTTTTTGGCGGTCGCAAATTGGTTTTCCTCGCGGACTGACCTCGTGGATTGGGCCTCGCGATTTGGCGGGCGGCCGCGTCCGTGCGATGCTTTGGCACAAACCGGAGGTCTGAACAATGGACGACGGCCGCGAGATCATCCGCACCACCTGCCCGCGCGACTGCTACGACGCCTGTGGCATCGCCGTGGTCAAGCATGGCGCGAAAGCGCGCGTGCTCGGCGATCCCGACCATGCGGTCGCCCGCGGCGCGCTCTGCGGCAAATGCGCGATCGGCTATAACGGCGCCTGGCGCGACCCGAACCAGCGTCTCGGTTTGCCGCTGAAGCGCATCGGGCCGAAAGGGTCGGGAAAATTCGAACCGATCTCGTGGGACGAGGCGATCGAAACCGTCGCGCGGCGCTTGTCGGCGATCGCCGACAAGACCGGCCCGGCTGCGATCTGGCATGCGCATTACACCGGCACCTGCTCGCAGATCGCGGGCGGATTTCCGATGCGCTTCTTCAACCGGCTCGGCGCCAGCGAGATGGAGCCGGACAGCATCTGCAATCTCGCCGGCCATCTGGCGCTCG
>JBBDWW010000150.1:0-6102 GCA_040902645.1 Dongiaceae bacterium
ACGCGCGGCGCGCACGGCGCCTATGTGCATCTCAGCAAGAGCGCGAGCCGGATCGCAGCCGAAATCGTCGGCGAACTGGCTGCGATCGAGAAGATCGAGGCACCGGTCTCGCATAACTTCGCGCCGCTGATGGAGGCGGCGCGCGTCGAGATGGATCGGGCGCTTGGCCCAGGCGCCACCGACATCGTCAACCGCGTCACGCTCAATGTCGGCAAAATGGAAGCCGGTCTCAAGGTCAACATGATCCCGGCCGAGTGCCGGCTTGAGCTCGACATCCGTTTGCCGCTCGGGGTCGAGCGCGAAACGGTAATGCACGAGGTGAATGCGATCGTCGCGCGTCATCCTGAGGCCAGTGTCGAGGAGATCAATCACACCGCCGGCTATTGGTGCGATCCGCACGGCACGATGATCGGCTTCATGCAGAACAACGTGCAGAAAATGACCGGCCAGCGGCCGAAGCCCATCGTCAGTCTCGGCGGTACCGATGCGCGCCTGTGGCGCAAGGCGGGCGTGCCCGCTTATGTGTACGGACCAGTCCCGACCGGCATGGGCGGCGCCGACGAGCATGTCGAGATCGAGGAATTTCTCCACGTCATGCGCACGCATGTGCTGTCGGCCTACGACTATCTGACGCAGTGACGTGGCTAAGTGCACGCTCCACGATGCGTTGCGCACTGCCAGGGAAGAACACTGATTCGTCATCGCCGGGCTTGAATTCGGCGATCCCGGCCGCGGCCGGCCGCGGCGCGCGATCCACAGTTCGGCGGGGTTCGGTTCATCTATCGATGGCCGGGCGTATCGGCACGGTGGATGCCCGGGTCAAGCATGTCCTCGGGCCGGCCTTCGGCCGGACCCGGGGGCCCGGGCATGACAAAGTTGAGAGAACGCGGTGTTAACGTTCCTGCCGCCTGCCCTGATCGCCCGGCAGCGCCGCGTGCTGGCGCTCGCCGTGCCGATCATCCTCGCGAACATTTCCGAGCCGCTGCTTGGCGCGGTCGATACCGCCGTGGTCGGGCAGCTGCCCTCGCCGATTCATATCGGCGCGGTTGCGATCGGCGCGACCCTCTTCAGTTTCCTCTTTTGGGGTTTCGGTTTCCTTCGCATGGGCACGACCGGCATCACCGCGCAGGCCGCCGGCGCAGGCAACCCGCGCGATCTCGCCGCCGCTTTCGCCCGGCCGTTTTTACTCGCGCTTGCCTTGTCGCTGCCGCTGATGCTGCTGCAGGGACCGATCGCCTGGGCCTCATTCGACCTGTTCGAGGCCAGCGCTGCGACCGAAAAATTGGCCGCGGACTATTTCACGATCCGTATCTGGAGCGCGCCGGCCGCGCTCGCCAACTATGTCGTGCTCGGCTGGCTGCTCGGCACCGGCCGCACCGGCATGGTGCTGCTGCTGCAGTTTTTGCTGAACGGCGCAAACATCGTGCTTGACCTGCTTTTCGTGCTGCAGTTCGACTGGGGCGTGGCCGGCGTCGCCTGGGCGACCGTGATCGCGCAATATCTCGCGTTCGCAGCAGGCCTGCTGGTCATCGCACGCGCGGCCGACATGCGCGCCCATAACTGGCGATCGCTGGGTCTGCTGGAAAAGGCGAAATTGCGCCGTCTGCTGCGCATCAACATCGATATTTTTGTGCGTACGGCCGCATTGCTGATCGCCTTCACCTGGTTCACCGTGAAGGCAACCGAGTTGGGCGACCTGACCCTCGCCGCCAATGCCGTCCTCTACAATATTTTCGGTTTGCTCGCTTACGGGCTCGACGGGTTCGCTTGGGCGGCCGAGGCGCTGGTCGGCCGCCATGTCGGCGCGCGCGACCGGCGCCGCTATCGCGAGGCCATTTTCGACACCACGCTCTGGGCGGTTCTGTTAGCCGGTACCGCCAGCCTCGCCATCCTCGTCATCGGGCCCGCTTTGATCGACCTGATGACGGTCGACCCGGCGGTGCGGGAGGCCGCGCGCGATTATCTGCTGTGGACCGCGGCGGTGCCGATCGTCGGCGTATGGAGTTTCATGCTCGACGGTATCTATATCGGCGCCACGCGCACCGGTGAGATGCGCAACGGCATGCTGATCTCACTCGCCGTCTATCTCGGCGCGGTCTGGGCGCTGATGCCGATCTGGGGCAATGACGGCTTATGGGCTGCCCTCATGCTGTTCTTCCTTGCCCGCGCCCTGACGCTGGGCTACTGGCTGCCGCGCATCGAACGCGCGATAATCGACCCCTAGAGGGAGACCTGCCATGCCCACGTTCGACATTCAGTCCAAAACCGATCTCGCCGAGGTCGAGAACGCGCTCAACGGCATGCGCCGCGAGATCGAAACCCGGTTCGATTTCAAGGGCAGCAAATCCACCGTCGAGCGCAAGGAGAACGTCATCACGCTGGTCGCCGACGACGATCTCAAAATGAAGCAGATGCACGAGCTTTTGAAGGGATACTTCACGCGGCGCAAGCTCGATGCCGGCGCGCTCGATTTTGGCACCGCCGAGAAGGCGTCGGGCAATATGGTGCGCCAGGTCGTGACCGTGAAACAGGGCATCGCCTCCGATCTCGCCAAGAAGATCGTGAAGGCACTCAAGGATTCGAAGATGAAGGTGCAGGCCTCGATCCAGGGCGACGAGCTGCGCGTCACCGGCAAGAAACGCGACGATCTGCAGGAAGCGATCGCGCTGGTCAAGGGCCTCAAGATCGAGCAGCCGCTGCAATATGTGAATTTCCGGGATTGAGAATTCCTCGAACCCGCCGAACTACGATCGTCCTCATGGTGAGCTCGTCGAACCATGAGGACCAAAGCCTCACCCTTCGACAAGCTCAGGATGAGGTGAAAATTCGACAAGAGGTTTGTAGAAACCGTTCAACCATGGAATCTCGATCATCATGCCGCCGAAGATCAATCCGCTGAACCTCAACGCCCTCCAGCTCAAGACGCTCACCTTGCTGCAGGCGATCGCGAAGCTCGATAATTTCTCGAAGGACGGCGAGACGCCGGGCGAGCGTCTGGTCATCAGCCTCCCGCATGCGCATGGCGATCATTTCCATCTCGGCGAGGCGACGGTCGCGGGCAAAGACGCAACCGGCCTCTCCAACCCGGCGGTCTGGACCGCGCTCGAGCGCAAGGGTCTGGTCAAGACCGACCTCCCGAAGGCCGCAACGATCACCGCCGCCGGGATCGCGTACGAAACCGGGATGGCGGACGAAATCCTGCACAAATCGGGACATTGACGAGCGGTCACGCCGGCAGGCCGGCCTTGCGATAACCCTCGCGCCACCGGTCGGTCTCTTCATGGCGCGCGCACATTCGAACCTGTGCGCGGATGTACGCACCGGGGTCGTAGCCGGCCGGTTTTCTCTTCTCGAATTCGGTGACCGCGGCGCGTGCTTCGTCCATGCGATCGAGCTGCGCATACGCGGCCGCGAGTTCCAAGAACATATGCGCCGGCGGATCGCGCCAGCCCTGGAATTGCGTGACAGCATCGTCGAAACGCCGCGCATTGTAGTAGATGTCGAACACCACCTCACGGAACGCCTCGGCGTAATGCGGATCGACGCGCAGGTAGCGGTCTTTCCACTCCAGCGCCTCGTCATGTCTACCCAGATATCCGAGAATCATGCCGGCGAATCGCAGGACCATGGTTTCGTTCGGGTTCAGCGCGATGGCTTTGTCGATGTGATAGCCGGCCAGATCGAGTTCGCCGATCATCTGGTAGTTCAGCGACGCAAACAACTGCACAAAGGCGTCGTCTGGATCGATGGCCAGCGCCTTTTCCGCATAGGAACGCGCCAGCCGCATTGCCTCGTCATTGTCGTCTGCTTGCGTGATCATGCTATAGGAGTAGAAGACCGAGAGCCGACTGTACGCTCGCGCATAGGTCGGGTCGATTTCGATCGCCTTGCAATAAAACTCCACGGCATTCGCATCGCCAAACCGGTCCTTCAGTTGCCGGTCGGCGCGCAGGAAGTAGTCGTACGCCGTCAGATTTTCGCTCGGTTTGCGGCGCGACCGCTCGAGCGATGCCTCGTCGAGCCGTTCCGGCAACGCCGCCGTAATCGAACGCACGAGCTCATCCTGGACGTCGAAAATATCCGCGAGCTCGCGATCGTATTTCTCGGCCCAGATATGCTTGCCCGTCGCGGCTTCGATGAGCTGCGCCGTCACGCGTACCCGGTTGCCGGCCTTGCGCACGCTGCCCTCGACAATATAGGCGACGCCCAGATCGCGGCCGATCTCCTGCACCTTCACCGACTTGCCCTTGTACGAAAACGAAGAGTTGCGGGCGATCACGAACAGCGAGCGGAACTGGCTGAGCGCGGTGATGATGTCTTCGGTGATGCCGTCCGAGAAATACTCCTGCTCCGGATCGCCGGACATGTTCGCGAACGGGAGCACGGCGATCGACGGCCTGTCCGGCAGCGGCAGCGCGGGCGTGGCCGCCAGCCGCAGCGCCTCGACGCGATAGGCCTGTATCGGCTTGGAGATGTTCTTGAGAGTCTGCGGGCCCAGATCGTCGAAGGCGCAGTCGAGCTTGTTACGCACCTGCCGATAGGCATCTTCCGAAAGGCAAATTCCGCCGGGGTCGGCGATGCCTTCGAGCCGGGCGGCAATATTGACGCCGTCGCCGTAGAGATCGCTGCCCTCGACCATGACGTCGCCAAGATGGATCCCGATGCGGACGACGATCTGGCGCCCGTCCGGCTGCCCTTCATTGGCCGCAGCCATTGCGGCCTGGAATTCGACGGCGCACTGAACGGCGTTGACGGCACTGCCGAACTCGATCAGCGCTCCATCGCCCGTCAGTTTGAAGATCCGGCCCTTATGCGTGACCACGAGCGGTTCCAGCAGATCCGCGCGCCGCGCTTTCAGGGCGGCGAGCGTACCGACCTCGTCTTTCTCCATGAGTCGGCTATAGCCGACCACATCGGTCGCAAGAATGGCCGCGAGCCGGCGATCCATTGGTCTTTCTCCCCGGGCCAGCGAGGTTACCGGACGCGGGGCGCCGAAGCCATGGGCTGAAACTCGCCCAGGCAAATGAGGTCGCCGGCCGGCTGCGCCTAGTAGTCCGGCGGTTCACCGGGGAAATGCGGTACGCCGTCGGGGAGCTGAATCCCCGGCAGCGCACGGTCGGTCCAGATATGGATTGCGGTCGAAAAATCGACCGGCTGGTCGAGCGACCCCGCCTTGATGCTCATGGTTTCGCCGGCCGGTTCGCTATCGTGCCAGAGCCGCGAACCGCAATCGGGGCAGAACCAGCAGCGCAGATGCCGCCCGCTATCGGCCGGCCGCACCCAGGAAGATGGGATGCCCTGGGCGAGGCGAAAATCGTCGCGCCGCACGATCAGCGACAGGCCGAAGGCGGAAGCCGATTGCTTGCGGCATTCGAGACAGTGACAGGCATAGAGTGCGATCGGCTCGCCAGAGAGCGTGTAGCGCACCGCGCCGCACTGGCAACGCCCGGTCAACATCGGTGCGGCAGGAGGCGTTTCACGTGAAACATCCGGCGACCTCGTTGCTAAATCAACACGCTAACGCCCGATTGAACCGTTAGGACGACAGGCCGCAACCGGCTGGCGCTGTCTAACGCGCCGAGGCGAGTTTCTGCGCCGGCAGTTCGGCCGCCGACCCCCGCCTGCAATATTCGTCGAGCCACGGCGTGCGATAGCCGTCCTTGCGCCACAGAACGGGGAAGAAACCCTCGTCCATCGTGAGATCGCCCGGCCGCTTGTAGCGATTGTAGATGATGCTCTGGTTGGTCGGATGGAATGTCGCTTCCGACGACATGCAATGCGCGACGGCGGACAGCCGCGCGCGATCACTGTGGTTCGTATCGGAACCATGCCAGGTGCCGCCGTGATGGAAGGCGCAACCGCCGGCCGGTACTTCGACCGGCACGAGATCGATATCGGTAATGCCGACTTTCTCGGCCGCCTGGCGCAGCGCCTTGCGATAATCCGCCGGCCCGTGAAACTCGCTGATCGGCGGCGAGATCGGCCATTTATGCGAGCCGCGGATATATTCGACGGTACCGCCCGCCGCCGTCGTGCGATCGAGCGCAATCCAGCAGCTCGCCATGCGCGCGGGCACGATCCAGCCGTTATAGCTGTCGTCCT
>JBBDWW010000151.1:0-10056 GCA_040902645.1 Dongiaceae bacterium
CGGGGCGCGGGGCAGCCGGAAGCCTGCTATATGGTCGAACGCGCCATCGATCTCGCCGCGCGCGAGCGCGGCATCGAGCCCTTCGCGCTGCGCGAGCGCAATCTGATCGCGCCATTCATGGCGAGCCATCGCACCTCGATCGGCACGATGTACGATTCCGGAAACTATGCCGCTCTGTTTGCGGCGGTGAAGCAGATCTCCGATTACGACGCCTTGCGCGCCGAACAGGGAAGGCTGCGCGCCGCCGGGCGTCTCATCGGAATCGGGATCGGCGCCTTCGTCGAAAGCAGCGCCGGCGGTACGCGCTCGACCAAGGGCTGGGGCCGAAGTCGCGTCGGCCAATGGGACGCAGCGGCGGTGCGCGTGCATCCGGATGGACGCGTGACGCTCCTCGTTGGCAGCCACAGCCACGGCCAGGGGCACGCGACTGTCTTTCGTCAGGTGCTCGCCGATCGCCTCGGCATCGCTCTCGACGATATCGAACTGGTGTTCGGCGATACCGATCGCGTGCATGCGGGCATCGGTACGTTCTATTCGCGCTCGCTGACCATCGTCGGCACCGCGACCGGGCTTGCTGCGGACAAGATCATCGCCAAGGGCAAGCACATCGCCGCTCATCTTCTCGAATGCGCCGACAGCGACCTGCGGTTTCACGATGGGCAATTCGAGATCGAGGGCACCGATCGTCGTGTCGCGTTCAGGGAGGTCGCGCGGGCCGCCTATTCCGGCAGCGACATGCCGCGCACGCTGGAGCCGGGCCTTGAGGAGACGGGTTACTACGACCCGGAGCAGCCGACCTATGGCGCCGGCGTCCATCTGGTGATGATCGAGATCGATCGCGAAACCGGCCGGCTCGACATCCTGCGCCACGCGACCGCCGACGATTGCGGGCGGATCGTCAATCCGATGATTGTCGAGGGCCAGGTTCATGGCGCCACCGCACAGGGTATCGGTCAGGCCTTGCACGAATGGTGCCGCTACGACGTCGAGGGTCAGCTTCTGACCGGATCGTTGATGGATTACGGGGCGCCGCGCGCCGACGATCTGCCGTTCTTCGAAACCACAACCCGGGAAACGCCGGCCCCCGGCAATCCGCTGGGTGTGAAAGGGATCGGCGAGAGCGGTTGCATCGGCGCGCCGCCGGCGCTGGTCAATGCGGCGCTCGACGCACTCGCCCCGCTCGGCGTGACCCATCTCGACATGCCGCTCACCCCCTCGCGTCTCTGGGAGGCGATCCGGCGCGTCGCATAGCTTTTTTGGGGGACCCCAAGATGTAAGCGCCGCCGGATCGGCTATGATCGCGCGCAGGGAGGTGCAGGGTTATGGATGCGGCGGTCGAGCATAGCGGGACGATCAGTCAGGCCCTGATCCTTTTGATGACCGCCGTCTGCGCGGTCTATCTGTTCCATAGGCTGCGCATCAATCCGATCCTCGGTTATCTCGCCGGCGGCGCCGTCATCGGTCCTTATGGACTGGCGGTCATCGACGATGTCGCCGCGATCCGCGGGCTCGCGGAATTCGGCGTCGTCTTCCTGCTGTTTACCATCGGACTCGAGCTTTCTTTCCGACGCCTTTGGGTGATGCGCCGGCTGGTATTCGGGCTCGGCAGCGCGCAGGTCATCGTCACGGCCATCGTAATCGGCATCGCAGCCCGATTGCTCGGTGTCGAACACGATGCGGCAATCGTCATCGGCGGCGCGCTCGCCTTGTCGTCGACGGCGCTGGTGCTTCAAGTATTGATGGATCGCGGCGAACTGGCAGACCGCTTCGGTCGCGTATCCTTCGCGGTTCTGCTGCTCCAGGATCTCGCCGTGGTTCCGCTGCTCGTTCTCGTGCCGCTGCTGGGTAGCGCGGATGGAAACCTGCTCGCGCTGTTCGGTGCCATCGGCTTCGCCGCGATCCAGACCGCCGCCGTCGTCGGAATTGTCATTCTCGCCGGCCGCTTTCTGCTGCACCCGATCATTCGCCAGATCGCCAGCACGCGCAATGCCGAGCTGTTCGTCGCGACCATTCTCCTGATCGTGCTGGGAATCGGATTCGCCACGAGCCTGACCGGTCTCTCGATGTCGCTCGGCGCGTTTCTTGCCGGCCTTCTGCTGGCGGAGAGCCCCTACCGCCATCAGATCGAAGCCGATATCAGACCGTTTCGCGGCCTCCTCCTTGGCCTTTTCTTCATGACGGTCGGAACGCTGATCGATGTGCAAGCCTTGATCGACCAGGCGCCGATCGTGCTCGGCCTGCTTGGCGCCGTGATCGTCGGAAAGGCACTGATCGCGGCGATACTGGCGCGGGTGTTTGGCGTCGCCACAACCGACGCCCTGCGCGCCGGTTTCGCGCTTGCCAACTGCGGCGAGTTCGCTTTCGTGATCTTCGGCATCGCCGCGACGGTTGGCCTGCTCGAGGGCGAGATGCTCGCCTTCCTGTCTCTGGTGGTCGCGCTCAGCATGATTGCGCCGCCGATCCTTACCGCACTCGGCGCAAGGCTCGCGCGGCTGCATCGCGAGCGTCAGGATTCCGCAATGGATGCGCTGCTGGATGACGCGGAAGAGCTGCGCGATCATTTCGTGATCGCCGGGTTCGGGCGAAGCGGCCAGATTGCGGCACAGTTATTCGATGCCGCGCAGCTCCGCTGGATTGCCCTCGATCTCGACGCGCAACAGGTCAATCTGGCGCATCGCGCCGGCATGCCTGTTTATTTTGGCGACGGCACACAGCGCAACGTGCTCGAAGCCGCCGGTGTCGGTCGCGCGCGAGCGCTGGTGGTTACGCTCGACGATGCCGGCGCCGCCGAGCGAACGGTCGAGGCCGCCCGTCATCTGCGCAGCGACCTGCCGATCGCCTCGCGGGCCCGCGATCACCGGCAGTCGCAACGGCTGCTCGATTACGGGGCAACCATCGTCATCCCCGAAATTGTCGAAGCGAGCCTTCAGCTCGCGCTGGAGATTCTGCGCGAGACCGGCGCGAACGTCGCCCATCTCGACGAACTGGTCGACGAAATCCGCAGCGAGGGTGGCTTGCTGGTCGAGGCGCCGGACGATGAGGCTCGTTGAAACGACGGATGATCCCGCCGAGCAAGCGTTACCGCGAACTCGACGTCGCGAAACGGCACGATTACGTTAACGACGGAGCGCCCCACCGGGCTCTATTGTGCCGATCGGACCGGCATCGGCAGGGAACCAGTCGGGGCGCGGTCGGTTGGAATGGTGGACCTACCTGGAGGAACAATCCCATGCGCTGGCGGGGCGGAAGACGCAGCGGCAACATCATCGATCGGCGCGGCTCAGGCGGTGGCGGTCTCGGCGGAATGGGCGGGCTCAGCCGCATGCGGCTACCGAACGGGATGGGTTTTCCCGGCGGCATGGACATGGGCGGCGGGCGCAGCGGGATCGGCCGGATTGTGCTGATCGTCGGGCTGCTGATCGCCTTTTCCCTGCTCTATCAACAATTCGGACCCGAAGAAAACACGACGACAAGCGGTACGATTCCCGCGGGCCAGGAAGAATTGGTCGATTTCGTCTCGGTCGTGCTGGCCGATACGGAAGATACCTGGCGTGCGATCTTCCAGGCGGAAGGCGGCACCTATCAGGAGCCGCAGCTCGTGCTGTTCAGCGATGCGGTCGATTCGGCCTGCGGCTTCGCGCAAACCGCGACTGGCCCATTCTATTGTCCGGCCGACAAGCGGGTTTACATCGACCTCGCATTTTTCGACGAGCTCGCCTCGCGCCACAATGCCGCCGGCGATTTCGCACAGGCTTATGTGATCGCCCATGAGATCGGGCATCACGTGCAGAATCTGCTCGGCGTGTTGCCCAAAGTGCATCAGCGTCAGCAGGCGCTGCCCGAGACACAGGCGAATGCGCTGTCGGTCGCGACCGAACTGCAGGCCGATTGCTTCGCCGGCATCTGGGCCTATCACGCCGAACAGGCGCGCCAGGTGCTCGAGCCCGGCGATCTGCAGGAAGCGCTCAACGCCGCGAGCGCGGTCGGCGACGACCGGCTGCAGCGCGAGAGCCAGGGGCGCGTGGTGCCGGACTCGTTCACCCACGGCACCTCGCAGCAGCGGATGGAATGGTTTCTCGCCGGCTTCGAGGACGGCGAGCTTGCCGCCTGCGACACGTTCGGCGGCGCGCTCTAGGCCTGCGCGTCGCGAGGCGTCCGGCCTGTCCAATTCCGGCCATAGCAGCGCCGATGACGGCGATGCCGGCAGGATGCTAGCGTTTGCCTTGCGCCCGGCCGACCGGGCGTGACGGAATAGCGGGAGGGGGCGATGCAGGCGGAATCTCTGCTGCAACGGCTGCGCGAACTGGCCGGGATGCCGCTCGAACGCGCGACGGCGATGCCCCCGGCGGTCTATCGCAACGAGGAACTGCATGCGCTCGAGCAGGCGCGCATCTTCGCGCATGACTGGCTCTGCGTCGGGCGCGCGGCCGATATCCCGAACGAAGGCGACTACATCACCTCTTCGATCAACGACCAGCCGATCTTCTCGATCCGGGGCAAGGACAGCGAGATCCGCAGCTTCTCGAATGTCTGCCTGCACCGGATGATGCGGCTGATGCAGGACAGCGGCAATTGCCGTCGCATCGTCTGCCCCTATCACGCCTGGACTTACAGTCTCGACGGACGCCTGCTGGGCGCGGCGCATATGAAGAAATCGGAAGGGTTCGAAACCCAAAGCCGCTCATTGCCTGCGATCCGCACCGAGATCTGGCATGGCTGGATTTACGCGACGCTGAACGAAGCGGCGCCGGCATTGCGCGAACAGCTCGCTGCACTCGAACCGCTGGTCGAACCTTATCGGATGGCCGACTATGTTCCGGTCGTCACCCAGGACCATGTCTGGAACACGAACTGGAAATTGCTGACCGAAAATTTCATGGAAGGCTATCACCTCCCGGTCGCCCATCGCGAAACGGTCGGCGCCTGGTTTCCGGCGAACGACACCGAGTTTCCGCCCCAGCGGCATGACGGGTTTACCTACCAGACCCTCATCAAGACGGCGGATGCGACCTACGGACGCGCGCATCCCGACAACACGCGGCTCGAAGGGCGCTGGCGCTACACGACGGTCATGCCGACCGTGTTCCCGACGCATATGTACATTCTGGCACCCGATCATCTCTGGTACCTCTCGCTGCGGCCGCAGGGCGTCGGTCAGGTGCGGATTCGCTTCGGCATCGCACTTGCACCGGAAGTGCATGCGACGCTCGACAATGTCGAGAAATACACCGCTGACATGCTGTCCTTCTTCGACAAGGTGAACGGCGAAGACCGTTTCATCGTCGAGGGACTGTTTCAGGGAACCGGCGCGCCGCTGGCGAAGCCCGGGCCGCTGAGCTGGCTCGAGCGCGAGATCCACGATTTCATCGGCTATCTGTCGGCCCGGCTGGATGCCCCTGCGGCCCTGGCGGCGCGGGATGCCGCCCCGGTTGCCGTGCGCGGACCGATGCGTCAGCGCCCTTAAGAGCCGCTTCCCTTCCCGCCAAGCGGGCCGCTTGCCAGCCTCCGGGCGACAGCCCGATAATCCACCGCATCGATCCCCATGCCGGCTGCAGGAGCATTTGCCATGACCGATCTCAAGGCCATCCGTTTCGAACCGCGCGGCCCCGCCGGCGACGGGCTTGCATTGTGGGAGGAAATTCCGCAATCGGCGCTGATCACAGGCAAGCCGGTGCAACATGGGCATAATTATTTCACCGACCCGAGCGGCGCGTTGACCGCCGGCGTGTGGGACTGCACGCCGATGACGACGAAACTCGAGCCCTATTCGGTCAACGAGTTCATGCTGGTGCTCGAAGGGTCGGTCACGATCGTCGATGCGAAAGGCCACGAAGAAACGATCCGCGCCGGCGAAGCATTCTTCATTCCGAAGGGTCTGCCCTGCAACTGGAAGCAGAGCGAATATATCCGCAAGTTCTATGTCATCTTCGACGATCCCTCCGGCATGAAACCGAAGAACCCGGACGAGCTGCGCGTGATCAAGTTCGATCGCAATGGCCTCGCGGGCAAGGGCATGTCGAAGATGGCGATTCCCGACACCAGCATCTTCGAGGGCGCGGTGCCGACCCAGAACGTTCACAACTATTTCGAGGACATAACCGGTCAGATGACGGCCGGCGTCTGGGATTGCACGCCGATGAAGCGCAAAGCGATGCCGTTCCCGCGCAATGAGTTGATGTGCATTCTCGAAGGCTCGGTGACCATCACCGACGACAAGGGCCGCGCTCAAACCTTCCGTGCCGGCGACTCGTTCTTCGTGCCGCAGGGCCTGGTCAATTCCTGGCACAGCACGGAGTATGTGCGGAAGTTCTACTGCATTTTCCAGCCGAAGGTGGCGGCGGTGAAGGCGGCCGACGCGGCGGAATAACGCCGGACGCGGGTTCGGGGCGATGAACCTCGCCGGATTCCGTCGTTCTCTCGCAGACGAGACCCCGCCCTGCGGTCAGTCGCCGGCACTGGCCGCGCTCTGGCATGGCGCGAAGGGCGAGTGGGACAAGGCGCACGCCATCGTACAGGAAGAAAGCAGCGCCGATGCGGCCTGGGTGCATGCCTGGCTGCATCGCGTCGAAGGCGATCCATCGAACGCGCGCTACTGGTACGGACAAGCCGGCAAGGCGGAAAGTGACGGCTCGACCGAAACCGAATGGGCCGCGATCGTAGCGGCGTTGCTCGAGACCAAGGGATAGGGTCCTAGCGGCGGCGGCAGACGATTTCCCACGGGCCGCAGCGCCCCGCCTCGATATTGGTCCTGAGGTTCCCGATCTTTTCCTTGAAGCCCTCGCCCATCACGATGTGGGCCCCGGGCATCGGCAATCCTGCGGCCACGTGCTGACGCATGCGTTCAAGAAGTTCGCGCGCGAACGCGATGCGATCGGTACGCACGAGAATCTCGAAGCCGGCCCGACCGAGCATCGCCACCATCTCGCCGATCGGAACAAGGAAGCTGGCTTCGTCGGTGGACGCCCAGGGCACCGGAAATGTCAAAGGCGCCGGTGCCGGGCCGACCAATATGTCGTAGATGCCGAAGATCGCATCGGGCTTCAGGACGCGATGGATTTCGCGATAGAGCGCTGGCTTGTCCGCGATGTTCATCGCCACATGCATCGTGTAGGCGCCGTCGAACGTGCCATCGGCAAACGGCATCGCGAGCGCGCTGCCCTGCTGGAAATCGACTTTGTCTGCGAAGCCGACCTTCTCGGTCAACAGACGCGCAACGTCGCAGAATTCGGGCACCAGATCGATGCCGGTCACCCGGCATCGGCAGCGATCGGCGGTGTGACGCGCCGGACCGCCGATGCCGGATCCGACATCGAGCCAGTGCGTTCCGGGCGCAATGCCGAGCTGAGGCACGAAATGGTCGGTCGCTTCGATCCCGCCGAGATGGAATTCGTCGACCGGTGCCAGATCGCTCAAGGTCAGGCGATCCGGGTCGGCGCTGCTCCGCCTCGCGGTTGCGAGAATCGCATCGCCGAGCGCGCCGTGCGCGTAGTGAGCGGCGACAAGCTTTTCGATGGACATGGCAATGCGCTCCTAAGCGTCGATCGGGCTGGCCCCCGCGCCCGGCGGCGTTCTACAGTCGCCGGAACATAATGGGGTTGTCAGCCGCCATGATCTTGTTCCTGCTTTGCCGTGCCGGCAACCATACGATTCGCGACAGCTATCTCTACGATTTTCCCGGCATCGCGGGGCGTGTCTATGTCGTGAACTATGAGGGCGTCATGCAGCAGCGCATGATGCCGTATGGCTGTTATGTGTTTACCGATGTCGACCGGGCGACGCCCGATGCGCTGCCGGGCATCCAGGCGTTCTACGATTTTCTCGGCACGCAGGGTCCGAAGGTCCGGCGCGTCAATCATCCCACGCAATCCCTGCAGCGCTATGCATTGCTTCGCACCTTGTTCGAGCAGGGCATCAACGATTTCGACGCCTATCGCATGTCGGAGGATCGCCGGCCCGAGCGCTACCCGGTCTTTCTCCGCCGCGAGGACACGCATGACGGCCCGCTGAGCGCGCCGCTGGGCGATCCGGGATCCCTGAACCGCGCGTTGGCCAAGCAGTTGGAGCGCGGACAACCAATCGGCCGTTTGCTGGCCGTCGAACTATGCGACGTGCGCGATAGCGACGGGCTTGTCCGCAAATATGGCGCGTTCTATGTCGACGGGATCGTCGTCCCGCGGCATGTCGTGATAACGACGAACTGGGTTGCCAAGTACACGGATCCCGCCGGCGTTGAATCGCATGTATCGCGCGAGGAGCAGATCCGCGAAGAATCCCGCTATGTCGAAGAGAACCCGCACGCCGAACAGATCGCCGAAATCTTCCGGATCGCCCGCATCGACTATGGCCGCATCGATTACAGCCTCAAGGACGACGCAATCCGCGTCTGGGAGATCAATACCAATCCGGTCATTGCTGAAGCGCGCAATATCGATGGCAGCGCGCGCCATCGTCTGGTCCTCGAGCCGGGCGTGAGACGGCTCGCCCAGGCGATCGTACCGCTCGATGCCGGATTACCGCGCGGGCGTTTCGAGATCGCCCCGACGATCAAGGAGCGACTCGCCGCCACCGCCTGACCGCGCAGCGATTCGCACGGAAGCGGCGCCCGGCATCGTTGCCGGATGTACACCCGGGGCGTGACCCCTTCCCCCGGGTCGGTTGCGAATCCGGCCGCTCTCCCTACATGACAATCAGACGTTGGCGGGGCATGGCTTTGCACGAAGGCTTTTGGGCTTTCTGACACTCGGATAGCGCCGCCATGACCGGATGCTGTGTCGGAGAAATCCGCCACAGCATTGTCACAAGCGACGAGGAGACACGCCATGGCTTTTGCACTGCCGCCTTTGCCCTTCGACAAGAACGCGCTCGAGCCGTATATGTCGGCGAAGACACTTGAGATCCATCACGGCAAACATCACAGGAAATATGTCGACAAGCTGAACGAGCTCGTCAAAGGCACGAAGTTCGCGAAGATGGATCTGACCGAAGTCATCCGCGAAACGGCCGGTTCTGCCGCGCACAAGAACATCTTCAACAACGCTGCGCAGACCTGGAACCACACATTCTTCTGGAACTGCCTGAGCCCGGACAGCGGCGGCAAGCCGAATGCCAAGTTCGCGAAACATATCGACGACTCGTTCGGCAGTTACGACAAGTTCGCAATGACGTTCAAGGAAGCGGCCGCCGCCCGGTTCGGCAGCGGCTGGGTGTGGCTCGCAACCAAAGGCGACAAGCTCGAGATCGTGAGCACACTGAATGCCGGCAATCCATTGACGGACGGCAGAACCTGCCTGCTCACCTGCGATGTCTGGGAGCACGCCTACTATCTCGATTACCAGCATCGCCGTGAAGATTTCGTCGGCGCATTCCTCGAACACCTGGTGAACTGGACCTATGTGATCGAGCAGTGGGAGACCGAGCGCAAGGCGGCCTGACCGGCCGGCCATGTTATAGTTGAGGTTCAACGACCAAGGGAAACGCCTCGATGTCCAGCGAAGGACTGCATGCGCCGCGCGAGCGGCTTACGAAGGAAACGCTCAGCCGTCACCACGCGATCGTGTCGCTTCGGGAAGAACTCGAAGCCGCCGACTGGTATCGCCAGCGGGCGGACGACTGCGAAGACGATTCGTTGCGGGAAATCCTGCTGCACAACATGCGGGAAGAGATCGAACATGCCTGCATGGTTATCGAATGGCTGCGTCGCGCCGACAAGGAGTGGCAGACCCAGCTCGATACCTACCTCTATTCCGACGGACCGATCACCGAAGTAGAGGAACACGCGACCGGCGAACAACATTGATGAGATGCGTTTTGAGCCCGGCGACCCGCCGGATAACAGCCTAAGGAGGCAGTCATGACCGATCGTGACCATCCCGACCATGCGGCAGAAGTCACCGCCGTCGAGGCACGGCAGGGGCGTCCGGGCCGCCCCGTATTGTGGATCCTTATTATCGGAACTTCGGCGGCTGTCGTGGC
Source organism: Dongiaceae bacterium (assembly GCA_040902645.1). Lineage (GTDB taxonomy): Bacteria > Pseudomonadota > Alphaproteobacteria > Dongiales > Dongiaceae > JAWXBK01. The sequence goes on from JBBDWW010000151.1 coordinate 9,973, forward strand.
CCTGCTCGGTATCATGGGCATTTTCCAGCTCTAGTCGAAACTCCCGTCAGATATGAGAGAGGCCCGATGCGCGAAGGCGCATCG
>JBBDWW010000151.1:10066-38032 GCA_040902645.1 Dongiaceae bacterium
CGGGCCTCTATTTTTAACCGCGACCGAAGGTTAGTTCGTGTCGCTCGAGCTGCGCGAACTGTCGACCGCGCCAAATTCGCCATAGTCGAACGCGTTTTCCTGATAATAGGTCCGCGCACCCTTCGACCATTCCTCATTGTCGAGATCGATGTCGGTTGTGTAAGCCGGCGCCTGGGTCAAGAGTACCGGGTCGATATCCATGATCAGAATCCGACGAGTCGGATCGACATGGAGATAGTTAGCGGGAACGGCCCACACCGTCGCCTGCGGCGTCGCACTCTTGACGAGCACGTAATACACGCTGCCGCCATGCGCATTGACGAGGCCGCTGTAACTGCCGAGTTGGGTGCCTTGCACATTCATGACCGGTACGTTGTACCACTCCACCGTATTGATCACGATCGGCGTCGAGTAGTCCGTGCCGGCTGCCGACGCCATCGGGGCCGCCCCGATCGACGCTGCAAAAAGCAGCGGTGCCGCCAGCATTCCAAGCCTGAGAGTCTTCATTGTGGTCGCTCCTTTTATTCGATTTTGGAGGCGGGAGAGCACGGCTGACTAGCACCACTCCCGCGTTTCAATGCGCACCGAAGCCAATATCGACAGGCGACGCGGATACGCGTCATTCGGTGCGCATTCATTGACATTCTGTCTGAGGGTCATAAAGCACCACGCCCGCTGCAGACAGGTCAATTCATCAACAATCCGGTCCGGCGCTTGTTCCAGACGCCGCGCAATCACATCGCGAATGCGCAAAATGCACTTCTGCCCATTACGACCAGTAAACCGGGCGCCGGTAATGTTCGAACAAGCGGCTCTCGTATTGGCGATTGATCGCATCGATCGATTCGAATGGTGGGCTCGCTTTGATTTCGTCCTTCGCGAGATTGATGTGCACCATCGCTTCTTCCCAGTTAACTTCGGTGACCCAGGAGGGCGCGATGAGGACATGGCGTCCCGGCAGCAATTTGTTGGTATCGATCACAAGATATCGAATCGCCCAGTCGCCATCGTCGACCAGAAAATCCGTGACCGCGCCGAATTCGTCATGCACCGCCGCCACACGATAACCTTCGACTTCGCGCATGCTGCGCAGATTGGGATCGCCCTGGATCTCGCCATTGGTGCGGCGCCCTACGGCCTTCACCGGCTCTACGCCCGGCAATACTGGCGCCGCCGCCATGCCCGCGGGATAGATCTCCCAATATTTTGGCCATTCGTAATAGCTGCGGATCGCTTCTTCATGCTGCCGCGACACCGGCTTGTGAAACTCCAGTGGCGGCCCTTCCTTGACGCGCTGCCGATCGAGCGAAACCGGTAATTTCTTCCGCCCCGGATCGGGCCTGCCCAGAACTTCCGGTGCCAGCACCACCTTGCGACCCGGCAACCACCTGCCGGTATCGACGACGACATAGCGCAAGTGCCATTCATCGTCTTCGAACAGAAAGTCATAAACATCGCCCATTGAACCGTCCGTCGCGGCGATATCGTAGCCGCGCAATTCCTTGAGGCTGCGAAGCATGGCTCCTCCTTGTCCCGAAGGGAACGCGCTCGCCGCGAGCACCAACCGTGCCGCTGCGGTCAAATTCATGGATACAGGTCTGGCGTTACGCAGAATCTGCGCAGACGCCTGCTGTGCAGGTAATCAACTGATGGAGCCGCACAAGGTTCCCCTGGACCTATAAGGCGATTTGTCTCTTTCGGGCCACAATCTCGGCTAACCGCGCCGGCCTCTTCCCGCGAAGGCCCGGTTTCGTCCACCATGGAGATCGGCTCTTGCGAATCGCACGTCATGGAATGGGAGAATTCGAGATGCGGTTTTTCCGCGCGCTGCGCCTGATCGTCCTGCTGACATTTGTAACCGTTCCCTTCGGCATCGGATCGACCGCCCTTGCTGCCGATGCGCTGCAGACGGTTCTCTATTTCGGCCTGAAGACCGACGAGGGCGCCGGCGTCAGCGAACAGGCCTGGGCTCATTTCCTGGCTGAGGTCATAACGCCGCGTTTTCCGGACGGTCTCACTGTGCTCAATGCCTACGGCCAGTCCGACGATCACGGCCCTGAGGCCGGCATGGTCATCGCCCAGGGCACGAGAATGCTGATCCTGGTGCACCCGGCCGACGACGCGGCGGCGACGGCTGTCGCCGAGATCAAAGCGGCATGGAACGAGCGGTTTCCGACCGCCGGGCTATTTCACACAGAGACGGACGTGCGCGTTATGGAATGAGCCGCCCGCACTTTGCCCCACCCGCCAAACCAAGGCCGGGTGGATTACAGTCGCGGCGCGCTAGTTACGCGCTATACTTTGCCTGAGGACCATGCCGCGCGGCGCTGGCGGCGAGCCACAGCGTCACCATATCTATCGTTCGGCCCAAACCCGGCGCCATGGGGCGCGCCTTGTCGTTGAGAAGGGGTGAGCCATGAATGTCCATTCGATGCTGTCCCAAAAGGGTGACAAGGTTGTCACCGCACGTCCCGACACGACGGTGATCGCCGCAAGCCGGCTGCTCAAGCTCGAGCGCATCGGTTCGGTGGTGATCTCGTCCGACGGCGTTCGCGTTCAGGGCATCTTGTCGGAGCGCGACATCGTGCGGGGTCTGGTCGAACGCGGCGCGGATCTCCTGGAAATGCCGGTTTCCGAAATCATGACGCGCACGGTCACGACCTGCGCGCCCGACGACGACATTCAGGACGTCATGTCGAAGATGACGCGCGGCCGCATCCGGCACCTGCCGGTCGTCGAAAACGGACGGCTTCGCGGTATCATCAGCATCGGCGACGTGGTGAAGAACCGGCTGGAAGATCTCGAAACCGAGACCAGCGTTCTGCGCGATTACATCGTCGGGCGCGCCTAGCAACTGGTCGGCGGCCGGCAGCCAGAATGCCGCCGGCCCGGTTCGGTTTGGCGCTTAGTGCGCCATCAAGAGGGGCATCGTGTTGGCGGTAATGACTTTCGCCGTTGCGCCGCCAAGGCCGAGGAACTGCATCATGCGGCCCTGGCCGTAAGCGCCCATTACCAGCAGATCGGCTCCCATATCGTTGGCCCGCCGCAGGACCGCGCGACCGCGGGCGCGACCCGATCCCGAACCGGGGTCGAAACCGTCGACGCGGCACTTGATCCCGTAATGGCCCAGATAATGCGCAAGCCGGTCGGCGGCCGACTGCCGCGCTGCGGTGCCAGCTGTAAATACCATGACTTCCGACGCCTTGGTGAGGAACGGCAGCGACGCCGCCACCGCGCGCGAAGCCTGGATCGAATCGTTCCAGGCGACGGCGACCCGCGTGCCGATCGTCGGCATTGCTTCTGGCGGCGCAACCAGTACCGCGCGACCGGTTTCGAACAGCGCCGTATTCACGCAGCCCGGAAACAATTCGTCGCTGCCGTCGCCCGGCCGGCTGATGACCAGAAGATCGCAAAGCCGTCCGGCGCTGGCGAGCAGTTCGACCGCCCTGCCCTCGTCCTCGCGCCACGCGACATGCGGTCGGCTTGCGCCGACGACGCGGTCATAGGCCGATTTCGCATTTTTCCGGCGCGCTTCGATATGATTGCGGATTGTTTCTTCGGCGACGCCCACCATCGGCATCGCTTCGCCGGTCGCGAACACTGCCATCGGCTCGGCACCCGGCGAGATATGCAGCACGTCGAGATAGGCATCGAAACGTTCCGCGGCGCGCATCGCCGTCTGCAACGTTGCGTCGGTCGTGGCCCCGCCATCGGCAAGCGCCAGAATTGATTTCAGCATTGGGATTCCCTCCATCGGCCGATCCCCAGGACCCGGGTTTTCGTCAGCAGGGCGGGCGGAAACCCCAACCATGCCGCGCGCAGGTCTCCCCGATTCGGCGCCGCCCGCAGCTTAGTGGAAGTGCCATGGCCGTGCCTACCGCCGTATGTGTCGATACGAATCGCCCGACGGAGGGCCGTCCATAGGGCCTCGACCGGCGATGCGGGCCAGCTCACGAGCCCGCGCCGGATTTCCCGGCACGCTCGAGCATGAGCCGGCTTGGCCGGTCGTCGGGCGCCATTTCGACGCAGAGCGCGAACGACGCGACCGCCGCCGTCCGGTCCCCGCCCCGGTGCGCGGCAAGTCCCGCGTCGAACAGGTCGCGCAGCCGCGTGCGCGCTTCGGGTACGTCGCCGCGGGCGCCGAGCAGTTCGAACACCCGCTCTTCCCGGCTGCGGCCGCGCAAGGCAAGGCGATCGAGTTCGCGGAACTCGAAACCCTCCTGGGCATCGCGCCAGGTGTCTTCCGACACCAGGATGCGCACGCCGAGCTCCTTGTTGGCAGCCTCCAGCCGCGCCGCCACGTTCACCGGATCGCCGATGACCGTGTAGTTACGCGACTGGCGCGGCCCAACGCTGCCGGCGACGACCTCGCCGGTTGCCAGCCCGCACCGCATGTCGATGCGCGATACGTCCACATCCGGCCCGATCTCGGCCGCCACCTGACGGCGCAACTCGTCCAGCCGCTGGCGTTGGTCGAGCGCGGCCCGACAGGCCTGGATCGCGTGCGACGTTCGATCGGTGAAGGGCGGGCCCCAGAACGCCATAATCGCATCGCCAATATATTTGTCGGTCACGCCGCCATGGCGCGCGACCGGCTCCGACATCACGGTGAGGTAGATATTGACGAAGCGAATCAGTTGATCGGCCGCCAGCCCTTCGGCGAGCCGGGTGAACCCTTCGAGATCGCAGAACAGGATGGTCATCGGCTGGCGCACGCCGGCATCGTCGATATCGACCTGGCGGATGATCGTGTCGACAATCCGTGGGTCGACGAACTCGCCGAAAAGCCTCTTGATCTTCTTGCGCTTGCGCTCTTCGGTCACGTCGCTCAGCACGACGATGACACCGAGCTTTTCGGCATCCTCGCCGGCGCCGGTGCGCAGGAAGGTCGTCGAAACCGTCAGATTGCGCCGCTCGCCGCTGCGCGCGATCTCGATTTCCTGGCTGTGTGTCGTTTCGGACTCATAGATCGCCTTCAGGACCAGCTCGTTGAAATCGTCGAGCCCGGGATCCTCAAAAAAGATCTCGGCGTAGGTGCGATCGACTACGTCGTCGGGATTCATGGCGAGGATGCGGCCCGCGGCCGGATTGAAGGTCGTCACCTGACCCTGGAGATCGAGGCTGATAACGCCGTCGGCCATGTTGACGAGAATATTCTCGTAAATCGGCGCGTTCGGGCCTCCCGTCATGCCGCGACCTCCGTTCCCGCCCCGTCTGCACCGTCCCGCCGGCCCGGCCTGCCGGCAAGGCTGCAATCCGGCCCCGCTTCGATGTTATACATAACTGAGTGAGCCGGGCCGAGGCCCGGATTCACGGACGCGACCCGCGAAGCGAATGGAGATCGGATTGCCGCTGCGCAGACTGGCCCTTCTCGGCGGCGCTCTGCTCGCCATCATGGGCATGCCGGCGGCGGCTCAGGAATCGCCGGGGGTCGAGACGACACGAATCCTGTTCGGTCAGTCGGCCGCGTTGAGCGGCCCCGCCTCCGCGCTCGGTCAGGAGATGCGAATTGGCCTGCTTGCGGCCTTCGCCGAGGTGAACCGCGCGGGCGGCATCAATGGCCGTCAACTCGAACTGGTCAGCTTTGACGACGCTTACGAGCCGGAAACCGCGATCGAGAACACCCTGAAGTTGATCAATCAGGAGCAGGTTTTCGCGCTCATCGGCCAGGTCGGAACGCCGACCTCCTCCGCCGCACAGCCGCTTGCGGAAGCGGCCGCCGTCCCGTTCATCGGCGCATTTACCGGCGCCGAGTTCCTGCGCAATCCGGATCACGCGGCGGTAGTCAACGTGCGCGCCTCCTATTATCAGGAGACGGAGCAGATCGTGGACTGGCTCGTTCGCGATCGCGGTGCCGAACGCATCGCCGTGCTGTATCAGGACGACACTTACGGGCGCGCCGGCCTCGCAGGCGTGCGTCTCGCACTCGACCGGCGCGGCATGACGCTCGCCGGCGAGGGCGCCTATCAACGCAATACCACCGCGGTAAAGCGGGCGCTCCTCACCATCCGGAATTCTCTGCCGGATGCGATCGTCATTATCGGCGCTTACGAACCAAGCGCCTCGTTCATCCGCTGGGCTCGCAAACTCGGGATGGAAGCGACCCTCGTCAATGTCTCCTTCGTTGGCACCAATGCCCTGGTCGAGGCACTCGGTCCCGACGGGGCCGGCACGTTCATCAGCCAGGTCGTGCCGCCACCCGACAGCGACGATCTGCCGCTGACTGCCGAGTACCGCGCGTCGCTCGCAGCCGTCGATCCGACGGCGCCCGTCAGTTTCGTTTCACTGGAGGGGTATCTCGTCGGACGCCTGACCGTGCGTGTTCTCGAACAGATGAGTGAGCCACTGACACGCCAGAGCTTCCTCGCGACGCTGCACGAGATCCGATACTTCGATATCGGCGGATTCGAAATGGAGTATGGGCCGCTCGACAATCAGGGTTCGGACAAGGTGTTCCTGACCGAGATCGACGAGTACGGTCATGTCGTCCCCGTGACGCGGAGCGGCCTGTGACCGAGCAGCTCGCGGCGGATCGGCCGCGCAAACGCTGGCGCATCGGCCTTGCCGCCAAGCTCTATATCGGGATCGGCGGCGCGGTCGCCATTACGATGCTGGCGAGCGTGGTCGCGTGGATATCGTTCGTCGAGCTCGGACAACATCAGCGGAGGATCACCCGCGAACATATCCCCTCGATCACGGAGTCCCTGCGGCTCGCGCAACAGAGCACCCTGATCGCCGCCATCGTTCCGAAATTGTTGAGCGTCGATACCGACGCCGAACGGCAGGCGCTCATGGTGGGCCTCGGCGAAGAGCAGCGCGCGCTCGAAGAGCTGGTCGAGCAGCTTTCACACAGCATTGCGAGCAGCCGAACCGAAACGACCGCGGGCGAAGGTGGGCTGCCGGTCATCCGGGCCGCCAACGATGAGCTTGCCGAGGTCATCGAACGGCTCGACGTGGCTGTCGGGCAGCAACTTTATCTGCGCAGCCAGATGCAGGCGCGAATCAAGGATGCAATCGACTCGCACCGGCGCCTGATCGAGCAGATCGCCCCGCTGCAGGACGATGCCACCTTCTATCTCGTCACCGGCTATCGCAGTCTGGACGACGATGCGCCCGATACCTGGGAACAGCGTTTCGGCGAATCGATCATGCTCGGGTACAGCTCGATGGCCGCACTCGATGGCGAAGCCAATCTGCTGGTCGGATTGCTGACCGAAGCGGCGGGCGTGCCCCAGGTGGCGCTGATGAAGCCGCTGCGCGAACGGTTCGAGGCATCGGTCGACCGCTTCGGCGCGGCGCTGGATTCGCTCGATGCCCTTCCCGAAGCCGGCGATCTGCGCCGCGAATACGAGATCCTGGTCGCTCTCGGCGATGCACCCGGCGGCATCATCGATCTGCGCACCCGCCTTCTCGGTTGGGACCTCACCGCCGAGCAGTTGGTGGAGCGAAGCCGCATCGTCGTGGAGACCCTCGGCAACGATGTGGATCGGCTGGTCAACGAAGCCCAGACCGGTACCGAAACCGCTGTCGCTGCATCCAACCGGGCGATCGAAATCGGCCAGAAACTCCTGCTGTTTCTGAACGGTCTCGCCGTGATCGGCGCCATCGTGATGGGCTGGGTCTATGTCGGTCGCATCTTTACCGATCCGGTGCTGCGCGTTACCGCAGCAGCCGAAGCGTTCGAGCGTCAGCAGTTCGATCCCGCGACATTGGCCAAGACCCGCACGCGCAGCGACGAGCTCGGGCGTCTTGCGCAGGTCTTCACCCGCATGGCCGAGGAAGTGCAGGCGCGCACCGATATCCTCGACCGTCTCGTATCCGAGCGAACCCAGGAATTGAACGAAAAGAACCTGGCACTCGAACGGACCTTACGGCAAATCGCGGACGAGCTTGCGATGGCGCAACGCATGCAGCTTTCGTTCCTGCCGCGTCACTATCCCGACGTGCCGCATTTGCCGATCTATGCGCGCATGCGCGCCGCGCGCGAAGTCGGCGGCGATTTCTACGACATCATCGAGATCGACGAACATCGCGTCGGTATCGTGATCGCCGACGTGTCGGGCAAGGGTGTACCTGCGGCGCTCCTGATGGCGGTTTCGAGCACGACGATCAAATCGGTCGCGAGCCGCGGCGAATCGCCCGGCCGCGTTCTCGAAGAAGTGAATCGCACGTTGAGCGAAGGCAACGATGCGGCGATGTTCGTAACCATCTTTTACGGCATCGTCGACCACCGCAACGGCAACCTGATCTATGCCAATGGTGGCCACAACGCGCCTTTCCTGCTGCGTCGCGGTGGCAAGGCCGAGGCCATCCCCGGCACTGATGGCATCGCGCTCGGCCTGATGGACGAGGCGACCTACGACGAGAAGACATTGTCGCTCGGTCAAGGCGATACCATCTTCTTCTACACCGATGGCGTCACCGAAGCCTTCAACCTGGCAGGCGATCCCTTCACCGAACTCCGCCTGCGCGAGGTTCTCTATCGGGCGAACTCGCTGTCGGTCGAAGCGCTGGGTCATCGCGTCATCGGCGACCTTGATGCGTTCACCGACGGGGCACCGCAGTCCGACGATATCACCTGCGTCGTCATACGCTATGATCGCCAAACTGTTCCGGTCGTCGCGGCAGCAGGGGGAAGCAACGGCATGAATGAAGTGTCGATCCGTCTTGCCAACGACCTCGGCGAACTATCGAAACTGGCCGAGGCGCTTGAAGCCGCCGGCGAACGGTTCGACCTCGCGATGAAGGTCGTGCTCAATCTCAACCTGGTTCTCGACGAACTGGTCACCAATGCCGTCAGTTACGGCTATAGCGACGGCGGCAGCCATGTTATCGAGATTACGGTGCGGCGCGACGGCGACCGGCTAACGGTGACCTATCAGGACGATGCGGACGCCTTCAATCCGCTGGACATCCCCCCGCCCGACCTCGAATCCGACCTCGAGGATCGCCGCATTGGCGGGCTCGGAATCCATTTGGTCCGCACGATGATGGACAGTGTAACCTACGAGCGGCTGAATGGCCGCAATCGCCTCGTGATGACGAAAAAACTCGACGCCTGAGTTCGCGACCGCGAAAGCCCAAAGGGAGACCATCGACCCATGGAACTGCACGAAGAGACCCTCGAAACCGCGACGGTGCTGTCCCCGCAGGGGCGGATCGACAGCAGCAACGCCAAGGATTTCGAGGAAGCATTGATCAGCCGGGTCCAGGACGGACGGCCGGCGATCCTGCTCGACCTCGCGGAGTTGCGTTATATCTCGAGCGCCGGGCTCCGGGTGATCCTGCTCGCCGCGAAACAGCAGCGCGGCAAGCAGGGCAAGTTTGCGCTCTGCGCGCTCACGACCGAAGTTCGTGAAGTCTTCGAGGTGAGTGGCTTCGGCAAGATCCTCGATATCCACCCCGGTCGCGCGGAAGCGCTCGCCACGCTCTGACGCTTTCGCACCCCGCCCCCACGCTGGCGCGCGACCCTAGCCCGCGAACATCGGCTCCGGCAGACCGCGAACGCCGGGTTCGAACGCGAACAGACTGCCGGCCTGCGGTTGCGCCGCGAGTTCGGCGCCCTTCAGATCCCAGCGCCCGCTGGTCACGAACAAAGTTTCGAGATTGTCGCCGCCGAAGGCGCAACTGGTCACGTATTTGAACGGCATCTCCACGACCCGGTCGATCCGGCCGTCCGGTGCGTAGCGCACGATGCGCCAGCCTTCCCAGAACGTCGTCCATAGATAGCCCTCGGCGTCGATCGCCGAACCGTCATGCACGCCAGCGCCATCATTGGTGCGCGCGAAGATGCGCTGATTGGCGATGCTGCCGGCTTCGATATCGAAATCCGCGGCGTAAATCACCTTCGATTCCGACGAATCCCCGAAATAGATCGTGCGGTCGTCGGGGCTCCAGGCGAAGGTGTTGGTCTCGCGAATGCCCGGCACAATCCGGTGGCAGACATGGTCGGGATCGAGCCGGTAGATCGAACCGGTCGGTTCGGCGGGCGGGTTGTCGTATTTTCCGTCCGATCCGAGCCAGGCGGAGCCGGCCCAGAATCGGCCGCGCCGATCGCATTTGCCGTCGTTGAAGCCGTTTTCCGGCAGATCGCGCTCGGGATCGATAATCGGCGTCACACGGCCGTTGTTGACGTCGATGAACGAGAAGCCAGATTTGGTCGCGGCGACCAGACCGCCCTTTTTTCGCAAACCGATCGAACCGATCTGCTCGGGCAGTTTCCAGCTCCGGTTCTCGCCGGTTTTCGGATCGAACCGATGCACGGCCGGCGCCATCACGTCGATCCAGTAGAGCGCCTGTTCGTCCACCGACCAGACCGGCGATTCGCCGGCAATGGCCGCCGTTTCGTAGATGCAGCGAATGCCGTTCATCGTCGTTCCTCCCTATGACCGCGCATCGCAGCGGGCCGCGTTTCGCAGAATGCGCCGCGCATCACGCTGGAAGACGCCTCATGCCGGACGATAGGCGATAACCTCGACTTCGACCTTAATGTCGATCAGGAAATCGCTGACCAACGCCGAGCGCGCCGGGGGCGCATCCGGAAAATACTCGGCGTAGGTACTGTTGAAGCCGGGAAAATCGTTCCTGTCGCGCAACCACACCATGGCCTTCACCACATCCGAGCGCTCGCAGCCCGCAAGCTTCAGTGTCGCCGTGATTTCGTCGAGCACCGAGCGGGACTGTACCTCGATTGTGCCGGTCGTCATCGGCGCCCCATCCTTCATCGGCACCTGGCCGGTCAGAAAGACGAAATCGCCGGCACGCACGGCTCGCGACAGAGAGAGCTTTCGCCCGTTGATGATCAGCGGTTCTCCGATAATCTGCTTGGCGCTCTTCATTCTTGGATCCTTCCTTTGCCCCGATCCGGCCCCGGCCGGCTCAGGCGAAACTGGCTCTTTCCGCGCGTCCGGGCAATAACAGGGGGTGCGGCCGGGCAAACAGTTGCGAGTTCTCACAGGAAACCGTGTTCTGTATTATTGTATGACGATATGGTTGCCCGGCGACCGAGACAAGCTGCCCGGCCGAAGCAACCGAACAGCCCCAGGAGAGTTTGCGGATGTCGAGCTTGAAGTCCTACCAGATGCTGATCGATGGCAAGTGGGTCGATGCCGAAGACGGCAAGACCTTCGAAAGCGTCAATCCGGCCAACGGCCAGCCTTGGACCCTGATCCCGAGCGCCACCGCCGGCGACGTGGATCGGGCGGTCCAGGCCGCCCACCGCGCCTTCACCGAAGGCCCCTGGTCGCGCACCACGCCATCCGAACGCGGGCGCTATCTGCGCAAGCTTGCCGATCTGATGGGCGAGCGCTCGGAAGAGCTCGGCCGCACCGAAACCATCGACACCGGCAAGATGCTCAAGGAGACCCGCTGGCAGGCGCGCTACATCGCCGATTTCTATCATTTCGCCGCCGGTCTCGCCGACAAGGTGAACGGCGATACGCTGCCGATCGACAAGCCGGATCTGTTCGTGTTCACGACGCGCGAACCGCTCGGCGTCATCGCCGCGATCGTGCCCTGGAACTCGCAGCTCTTCCTCGTCGCCGTCAAGATCGGCCCCGCGCTTGCCGCCGGAAATACCGTCGTGCTCAAGGCCTCGGAGCATGCGTCGGCTGCGATGCTCGAATTCGGCAGGCTGATCGAGGAAGCCGGCTTTCCGCCGGGTGTCGTGAACATCGTCACCGGTTTCGGCGAACCCTGCGGGCGCGTCTTGACCACCCACCCGCTGGTTGCGCGCATCAGCTTCACCGGCGGCCTCGGGGCTGCGCGCGAAGTCGTGCGCAATTCGGCCGAAAACTTTGCGGAAGTGTCGCTCGAGCTCGGCGGCAAATCACCGGTCATGGTGTTCGAGGATGCGGATCTTGCCAGCACAACCAACGGCGTGATGGCCGGCATTTTCGGCGCCAGCGGCCAAAGCTGTGTCGCCGGATCGCGGCTCTATCTGCACGAGAAGATCGCCGACCAGTTCGTCGACGGTCTGGTCGAGCGCGCCAAGGCGATTCGCATCGGCGATCCGCTCGCCGAGGAAACCCAGATGGGCCCGCTCGCGACCACCGGCCAGCTCAACCGCATCGAGGCGACCGTCGCCCGCGCGGTCGAACAGGGCGCCACCTTGCGTCATGGCGGGCGCCGTCCGCCGCAGTTCAATGCCGGCTGGTACTACGAGCCGACGATCCTCGACGTTCCCGATCAGAAGCTCGACATCGTCGATACCGAGATGTTCGGGCCCGTCCTCAGCGTGCTGCGATTCCGCGAAGAGGAAGAAGTGCTGCGCATGGCCAACGACACCCAGTACGGCCTCGCCGCCGGCATCTTCACCCGCGATGTCGGGCGCGCCATGCGCGTCGCCAAACAGGTCCGCGCCGGCATCGTCTGGATCAACACCTATCGCGTCGTCTCGCCGATCGCCGAGTTCGGCGGTTTCAAGAACAGCGGCTATGGCCGCGAGGGCGGGCTGCAAGCGATCTACGACTACACCAGGCCGAAGACCGTCTGGCTGAACACTTCGCCGGAGCCGATCGCCAACCCCTTCGTGATGCGCTGAGGCGCCGGCCCCGGGACCGCTCCCCGGATCCAGCCCTCGCCCCTGGAAGGGGATTGCCGATTGTATGCAATTTGACTATCGTGCCGTCATCGGCCGAACGCCGCGGTTTTCGGCGCCATAGGGCATTGCGGGGCTAGGCCGATCGGCACTTCGCCCGACTTTCCGGAGGAACGCGATGACGATTGACCAGGGCGTGATCTGGCCGAAAGACGATTTCAGCCGCGTGCCGTACCGCGTCTTTGCCGATCAGTCGGTCTTTGACCGCGAACAGGAGCGCATCTTCAACGGTCCGGTCTGGTGCTATCTCGCCCTTGAGGCCGAAATCCCGAACCCGGGCGAATTCAAGACGAGTTTCGTCGGCAACACTTCCGTCGTCGTCAATCGCGCCAAGGACGGCAGCCTGCATGCCTTCGAAAATCGGTGCGCTCATCGCGGCGCGACGATCGTGCGCGAACCCTTCGGCAACGCGGCCGATCACACCTGTATCTATCATCACTGGTGCTACAGCCAGCAGGGCGATCTGCTCGGCGTGCCGTTCCAGCGCGGCCTCGACGGCAAGGGCGGCATGCCGAAAAGCTTCGACAAGAAGCAGCACGGCCTGCGCCGCCTCAAGGTCGCGAGTTATCGCGGCGTGGTGTTCGGTTCGTTCCGCGACGACGTACCGCCGCTCGAGGACTATCTCGGCAAGGCGATGCTCGACATTCTCGATACGCTGTTTCAGAAGCCGGTCGAGGTGCTCGGCTATATGCGCCAGCGCATGCCCTCGAACTGGAAGCTGTACTGGGAGAACGCGATCGACTGCTACCATGCCGGCCTGCTGCATCAGTTCGGCACCACCTTCGGCCTGTTCCGTGCGACGCAGGATGGCGGCTCGATCCTCGGCGAGCAGAGCGGCCTTTCCTTCTGCTACAGCATCTTCGGCAGCGACGACACCAATGTCGCCAGCGGCTACGAAGGCATCGAAGCCTTCAATGCCAACATGAAATTGAACGACCCTTCCATCCTCGAATATATCGACGAGGACGGCGACGGGCGCGGCCTCATCATCATGGCGATCTTCCCGAGCGTGGTCTTCCAGCGCATCTCGAATACGCTGGCGACGCGGCAGATCCGCCCCAAACGCCCGGGCGAGTTCGAGCTCTACTGGACTTGCTTCGGTTATGCCGACGAGGACCCGGCGCTGCGCGCTCTGCGCATCAAGCAGAACAATCTGATCGGACCGGCGGGCCTCGTTTCGATGGAAGACGGCGAATCCGGCGTGCTGATCCAGCGCGCGATCGAGAAACGGCGCGATGCGCATTCCGTGATCGAAATGGGCGGCACCGGCCCGATCGTCGACCAGGATCACCTGATCACCGAGGTATCGGTGCGCGGCTTCTGGCAGCAATATTGCGACGTCATGGGGTACGAGCCGCGACGCGGCGACGCTGCCTGATTCCGGAGATACGACTTCATGTCCAACTGGCGCGACGTCACGAACGAGATCGTGAATCTCGTCTATGACTATGTACAGATACTCGACGACGACCGGCTGGAGGAATGGCCGGACCTGTTCCTCGAGGACGGAGTCTATCGGGTCGTGCCGCGCGAGAACATGAGCATGCCGCACGCGCTGCCGCTCATTTTCTGCGACAACCGGGCGATGCTGAAGGACCGCGTTCTGGCGCTACGCACCTCCTCTATTTTCAACCTGCATTATGATCGGCATATCGTCAGCAACGTGCGGGTCCGCGGTGAAAAAGACGGCGTCTTCGAGGTGCATTCGAACTACGCGCTGTTCCAGACCGACCTGATCGAGGGCGAGACGAAACTGTTCGTGACCGGGAAATACGAGGATCAGATCGTCTTCCGCGACGAGCGCCCGATGTTCAAGTCGAAGCTGGTGATCGTCGACACCTATTCGATCCCGAATCTGCTGGCGACGCCGATCTGATCCGCTAGACCGGAGTTTCGCGCAAACCCTCCTCCATTGTCATCGCCGGTTGAATTCCGGTTCGGTGTTGGTCGACCCTCATGGTGAGCTTGTCGAACCATGAGGGCTGCACCATCGCGCCACCTCATCCTTCGACAGGCTCAGGATGAGGTCAAGCACATGACACGTTGGAAAAGATAGCTCTGCTGCGCGGTTCCGACTCGTTTCTTCCGATTGTCATTGCCGGGCTTGACCCGGCAATCCATCGCGGTTCCCGACTCGATCAATGAAACGGGACACGCCGCGCGTTTCTTTCAAGCGCCACGTATCGGCACAGTGGATCGCCGGGTCAAGCCCGGCGATGACGGCGGTTGGGGTTAGCACCATACTTACAGACGGCGCGAACGGCCGCTTCCGCTGCCTAAAGCGCCAGCTTCAGCCGCTTCGAATGCGAGCGCGAACAGCAGACCGTGATCCACTTGTTCGAGGCGTGCATTTCGTCGTCGAACACCACGTCGCGGTGATCGGGGATACCCTCGACCACCTGCACCGCACAGGTGCCGCACACGCCCTCACAGCAGACCGATTCGACTTCGATGCCGTTATCCTCGAGCACCTGCAAGATCGACCGATCGGGCGGCACCTCGAAAACCTGACCGCTGCTCGCGATCTCGACTTCGAACGTATCGTTCGCCGCGACCGGCACCGGCGCCGCCGCGGTGAAGTATTCGAGATGCAGGGAGCCTGCCGGCCAATGCGCCATCGAGCGCTTGACCGCTTCCATGAACCCGGTCGGCCCGCAGCAATAGACATGCTCGCCCGCGCGCGGCGTCTGCAGCAGCGTCTTCAGATCGAGCCCCTTGGAAGGATCGCCGCCGTCATGATGGAACTGCACGCGCCCGGCAAAGGTCTCCGCCGTCAGCACATCGCGGAACGCCGTATGCTCGGGCTGGCGCGAGCAGTAATGCAGCGTCCACGGCTCGCCCCGGCGCTGCAGCTCGCGCACCATCGAAAGGATCGGCGTGATACCGATGCCGCCGGCGATCAATCGGTGATGGTCGGCTGCGGGTGCGAGCAGGAAATTATTGAGCGGCGCGGAAATCTCGATCGTCGCGCCCTCGCCGATCTTGTCGTGCATTTCGGCCGATCCGCCGCGCCCGGCAACCTCGCGCTGGACCGCGATCACATAGCGGTCGGTTTCCGCGGGATCGTTCGCCAGCGAATAGGATCGCGCGAGGCCCGAGGGCAGCCAGACATCGAGATGGGCGCCCGCCGTGAAAGCCGGCAACGCCGCCCCGGTCGGATCGACCAGTTCATAGGACCGGATACGTTCCGCCTCGTTCCGAATCTGCCGAACCAGAACCTGCAGGCGTCGCCGTTCAACCATTGCCCTCAATAACCCAGTTTGGAATCAACCATGTTTCGCAGCGGCTCGCCGTTCAGATGCCGCCGCAAATTGTCGAAGAAGAGCTTCAGCGTGATTGCCACGTAGGAATCGCCATCGTCCGCCGACACATGCGGCGTCACGATCAGGTTCGGAGTTTGCCATAGCGGCGATTCAGGAGCCAGCGGTTCGGGGTCGAAAACATCGAGTATGGCCCCGGACAGGTGACCCCGGCGGAGCTGCTCGGCAAGGGCCGCATAATCCATCACGCCCTCGCGCCCGACATTCACGATCCCGCTGCCCGGCTTCATCAGCGCGAGGCGCCGGCGATCCATCAGGCCGCGCGTCTCCTCGGTCAGGGGCGTCGCCATGAACACATAATCGGCAAGCGGCAGGACGCTATCCAGCTCCGCGGTCATGACCATGCGATCGACCCCGGGCGCCGGCCTGCCATGGCGGCTCACCCCGATGACCGTCACGTCATAAGCCTTGATCAGCCGGGCGACGGCACCGCCGATACTGCCGACGCCGATGATCAGCAAGGTCTTGCCAGCGATCGGCGTCGAATAGAGCGATTCCCAGCGCCGGGTCTTCTGGTTCTCGACGATCCCCGGCATGCGGTTATGCAGCATGAAGATCGCCATGACGCCGAACTCGCCGCCCTTGGCGGCGTGCGCGCCCTTGTTGTTCACCAGCGTGACGCCGGCCGGCAGCCAGTCCATCGGGCAAAGATGTTCCACCCCTGCCCCGATGATATGGATCCAGCGCAGACCGGGCGCGACCGAGGCCAGGTTTTTGGTCGGCAGATCCCAGGTCACCAGTACGTCGGCGGTCTTCATCGACGAGGCGAAATTCTCGGTGTCCCAGTCGATGAAAACGTCGAGCTTGGGCGCAACGTCCGGGTAATCGCGCGCGACCGCGTCGTAACGCTCGCGAGTGATCGTGAAGACCGCCTCGCCTTCGGGCGTGTTCGGGAACGTGTCTGGCGAGGCGTGGTTGTTCTTGATATGAACGCGCAGTTTTCTGTCGCTCATCGCGCGGGAACGCCTGTCATCAGCCGCCCGCCGCTTCGAGGGCCTTCAGCCGCTCGATCACCTGGTTGTCTCGCTCGTCGCCGCGCAAATGGTCGGCCTCGTAGAAGATGTTCATCACCTTGATGCCGATCTCGCGCAGGAACGCCGCATCGTCGCGTCCCGGCAGCGGCGGCAGCTTGAGCACCGTGTCGCTGCCATAGGTATTCACCGGCATCGGGCCCGTATCGCCCGGCTGCTTCGCCTTGACGCCGTTCTGCACGTCGCGGATCTGCTGCCGCAGGACCCGCCGCATCAGCGCGATGCCGCGATCGCTCGGGACCAGATGCTCGTTCTTGTGAATGGTGATCGCACCCATGCCTTCAACCGCTTCGAGATCGCCCGGGAAGCGCTGCCGCACTTCGTAGGTGCGATCGAACAGTTCGCCCTGCTCGATGAGCTGGAGGCCTTCCTGCGTGTTCCATTCCGGCGGATCGGCCCGATCGCCGAAACAGCCCCAAGCATAAGCGACCGTTGTCGTATCGTCGATCGGCACGACCCAGCGGACGAACGCGCTGCGCCCGAAATAGCGCGGCTTCGTGCCGTCGCAGGCGAACAACGCCCCCGCCTGCGTGAAGTTCGGGAACACCATCTCGTTGACCCGCACCCAGACATTGTCGCCGACCCGGCGCGTGTTGGTGCCGAGCATATAGGGCATCCGGTCCTGGAAATCGAGCTCGCCCAGCTCGCCGAGCTCCTCGGAGAATTGCGCGCGGCTGATGCGCGCATGCAGGAAGCTGGTATGGAGCGGATCGAGAATGGCATCGAGCACCTGCAGCCAGTTGCAGCCGAACGGCGCCTCATACGGCACCATTTCCATGCCGGGGATGACGAATGAATCATAGATGGGGAACGGCGGCATTTCTTCCGGCGGCCCCATATAAGCGAAGATCAGCCCCTTATATTCCTGCACCGGATAGGCACCGAGCCGCACATTGCGCTTGATACGATCGGCGATCGCGGCGGGCTGGCCCGGAACGTCGAGAATGGTGCCGTCGATGTCGAACAGCCAGCCGTGATAGCAGCAGCGCAGCCCGTCGCTCTCGCATTTCGCATACTCGAGCGAGGCGCGACGATGCGGACAGTTCTTGTGCACCAGTCCGTAACGGCCGGCGTGATCGCGGAACAGCACGAGATCCTCGCCGAGCACGCGGATAACGAGCGGCAGGTCGCCGACTTTCTGCGTCATCGCGACCGGATGCCAGAAGCGGCGCAGATACTCGCCGCCGGGCGTACCGGGGCCGACCCGTGTCACTTCGTCGTCGGGCTGCGTCTCCGTCTTGATGTGATAGCCGGAAAACGCTCCGGCCGGTCGCCGGGCGGTGGTCGCTACGTCGTCCATCGGATCGGTCCTCTATGTCGGTCGCCGTTCGCACATCGCCCGGGCGCTGTCTCGTCCGCCGGTCGGTCGGGCCCAACCGGACGCCAGGATCGAACCCCGCCCTTGCTTAGAGCACTGCTCGAAACTGCCCGCTGCGGACCCGCCGCGAACGCGCTTTTTCCGCGATTGCCGGCAGAAGCTAACAGAGCAAAAGCTTGACAACACACGAGCTTTTTGTAGGTTGGCTATTAGTTTTTCTTATATCACGGCGAGCGATGGCACAGCGTCGTCACCTGCATCTGAATGCATTGAAGGCGTTCGAGGCGGCCGCCCGGCATCTCAGCCTGACATTCGCGGCGGAAGAGCTCGGCGTCACCCAGGCTGCGGTCAGCCACCATATCCGGCAGCTTGAGACCCATCTCGGCGTCGCCTTGTTCAAACGCCGTTCGCGCGGCATCGACCTGACGCCGGCCGGCGAAATTCTGGCACCGGTCGTCCGCGAATCGTTCGGCCGCATCGGCGATGCACTTGAGCTTCTCGCCGACGCGAAGCCGGGCCAGCCGCTGAGCGTGACCGCAACGCCGATCTTTGCGTCGCGCTGGCTCATTCCGCGGCTCGGTCGACGTACCGGCGAGGATATCCGCGTCAACATTCATTTGCTGCCCAATCTGCGCCTGCTCGATCTGCGCCGGCGCGAAGCGGATATCGCCGTGCGCTGCGGCATCCCGCCCTGGCCCGGGCTTGAAGCGGAGTTCCTGGTGCCGATTCATCTGACACCGGTCTGCAGCCCGCAATTTCTCGAGAAATCCGGTCCGATCCGCGAGCCGCGCGATCTGCTCCGTCTGCCGCTGATCCATGCCGATACGCCGGATCGCGAAGACGGCGAGGAATGGCGGCGCTGGTTCGGCGAGATCGGGATCGATGAATTGCCGAGCACGCAACCGTTATCGTTCCACGAACCAATGCTCTCGATGCAGGCGGCGATCAACGGGCTTGGCGTCGGCATGGGCTATAGCGAGCTGATCGACGGCGACCTCGCAGCCGGTACGCTGCAGCAGCTCTTTCCGATCGAGATCCGCCACCCCTACAGCTACTACCTGGTCTATCCGCCGGAGCGTCGGCGCGACGACGAGGTAGCCCGCTTCCGCGAATGGATTCTGCGCGAGGTGGAGGGCGGCGCACCGACCGTCGCGCCGCACGCTGCACCAAAGCTTGCTTCAAAACGCCCGCCCGCCGCACCGCGCCGGAGCAAACCGCGCGCGAGCGCCTAGACGCCGACGCGCACCCGGCATTATTTCTCGACGGTCTTCCAGAACGTATCCTTGACCAGGATTTTACCGTCGGCGTCGAACTCCCAGATATCGCAGCCGCGCATTGCCAGCACCTCGCCGTTCGAGTGCCTGCCCCGCACGGTCCATTCGGAAAGCGCGCGATTGCCGCTGACGAAATGCACTTCGTCGTGCCAGCCCATATCCGGGACCAGTTTGAAACGATCCGCCAGATAGCGGCCGATCGCTGCCGGCCCGACCAGCTCCATGCCGCGTTCGGTCTTGCCGCGCGCCGTGTAGAAGCGCCCCTGTGGCGCGAAATAATTGCCGATGGCCTCGACGTCGCGCCGATTGAAGGCGCCGACGATCTCGCGCAGATAGGCCTCGTCGATGGTCCGCTTGCTCATACAATCGATCCCCGATGCTCTCATTGTCGCCTGGTCGGCAGTCCCGCCTGGCGGCGCCACCAGGCAAAGCCGCTCCGCTTTGACCGACCTGCCAAGCCAAGACCGAAAAGCGACGGTAACTATTTTGAATACATTCGGCAATCGTAAAAGAGGCGGATTTCAGCCAGCGATCGACCCTGAGGGCCCCGCATCGGATATCCGGAACGTTAGGGCAATCGGTGGAGGGCGGTAACGTCGTGGAAACGCTTGCGTCTTGGAAGCCGCGCCGGCGCGGCTGTCCCTGCGATTGAATGCAGTTTACTGTGCCCATCCGAATGCTTCAGCCTCGGAGGCTCCCGTTTGGACTCCCGTTCCGACAATCGCTACGGCAACAACCTGCCCCCCGAGTTCAGAGGGGTGCCGGCCGCCATCGCGGACTATATCCGCAACAGCATTTTCGAACGGGAACTGCAGGTCGGGCAGCCGCTCCGGCAGAAGGACATCGCCGACGCCTGCGGCGCCAGTCGCGTGCCTGTCCGCGAGGCCCTGAAGCAGCTCGAGGCGGAAGGGTTGGCCGAGTTCCGGCCAAGGCGCGGCTATATCGTCGCCGGTTTCGATCTCGAGGAGATCGCCGATATTTTCCTCGTCCGCAAGTTCGTCGAAGAACATGCCGGCTATCTGGCCGCACGCAACCGCACGCCGGAAGATATCCGCGAGATCGAAGCGCTGGTGCAGGAGATGGACCGCAGCCTGACGACGGATCCGGAAACGGTGCAGCGATTTGCGGTCTGCAATCGCCTGTTCCATCAGCGCCTGTCGGCCGCCTCGAAGCGCCGGCAACTGGTGCGGATTCTCGACAATCTGCGCGGTCAGGTCGAACGCTATGTGCGCCTCGATGCGCGCACCCCCGGGCGTCTCGAAGAGGCCCAGCAGGAGCATCGCGCGATCGTGCAGGCCCTGCGCGAAGGCGACGCCGGGCGTCTGAGCACCTTATGTGGCGCGCATGCACAACATACGGCCGACCGCCTTCTCAAAACCCTGAAGAACCGGCTCGACACGCAGCCGCGTTAAGTCTGGCGCATTAGGTCGGAAAACGCCGCCGCTCAGGATTTGGCGGCGGCCATCTCTTCCATGTCGGTGTAGCGATTGCCGATCCGCGGATGCGCGCGTCCGCCGGTCGAGGCCCCCAACGCCACGACGATCTCGTCGGGGCCCGGCGCATCGTTGATGGAAAACTCGATCGTGAGATAGTGCGAACGCTGGCCTTCGTCGAGCTTGTGCATCATCGGCACGGCGATCGAACAGCCCGGACCGCCGCGCTTGTTGGTGAAGCTGAGATAGGATTTCCCGCCGACCGCCTCGCGATAGAGATTGCCGAAGCGCAAGGTGTGGATCAGAGCCGAGGCATGCTCGACCTCGCCGTTGCTACCGACGACCGCGGCCTTGCCGTAGGCCTCGATGCGATCCTTGCCGCCGCAGGCTTCGACGATAATCGGCACCAGACGGCGTGCGATATCGGGCGCGACGTCGAGAATTTCAGGCCGCAGATTCTCAACGAAGCCGCGCCCGGCCCAAGGGTTTCGCAGCACGGCGGCCGCGGCAACCATGCGGGCCGGTTCGGCGGCGGCTTTGCCGCCCTCGATCAGGCAATCTTCGACGAAATGGACGATCTTGCGAATTTCGCCTGGCAAGGCGGTTCTCCCCTCATGGATTGGAATGCTACTCGGCCGCGGCGCGCTTTTTCTGTTCGAACGCCGGCACGACCTCATCGCAGAACAGCTTCAGCGATTTCCGCTGCTCTTCCATCGGCAGGCCGTAGCTGGCGCAGTAGATGAAGTTATCGATGTCGAGCGCTTCGTAGGCTTTCAGCTTGATGATGACCTCGTCCGGCGTACCGAACATCAGATTGGTGCGCAACATTTCCGGATCGTACTCGGCGCGGTTCGCCAGCATATTGAGATCGATCTCCTCCGGGAATCCGTTCCTGACCTCGCCCAGTTCCTTGAACAGATTCTCGAACTGAGCGCTCTGCCGTTGCACCGCCTTGACCGGCACTTCCCACTGATCCGGTTTGTCGTAAACCGCCGTATAGCGCATCGTCGCGAAACGCGGCCGTTTGACCTTCGGCGCCTTGGCGCAGGCATCCTCGAAACGCTGCTTGTAGGCTTCGACTTCGGAGAAGGGCCGCGACAGCGCCCAGGACATGACGTTGCAGCCATTCGCGACCGACCAGTCGTAGCTGCCGGGATCGCGCGCAGCGACCCAGAACGGCACATTCTTCTGCAGCGGCTTCGGACAGGAGGTCGCCTTCGGAAAATCCCAGTACTCGCCGTGATGCTCGAAATCGCCCGCCCACAGACCCTTCAGGATCGGAAGAATCTCTTTCATCATCGGCACGCCGATATTCTGCGGCAGGCCGTTGACCATGCGATCGAACTCGCGCTGATACGCGCCCTTGCCGAGACCGAGTTCAAGCCGACCGCCGGACAGAAGATCGAACATGGCCGCCTCGCCGGCGAGCTTGATCGGATGCCAATAGGGCACCACGACAACCGCCGTGCCGAGCCGGATCTTCGAGGTATGCGCCGCCCACCAGGCGAGAAGCTGAAAGGGTCCGGGCGCGATCGTCATCTCGATTGCATGATGTTCGGCAGCCCAGGCGACCTCGAAGCCGGCTTCATCCGCCATCTGCACCATCTCGAGCGTGTGCCGCGCGACCTCTTTCATATCGAGGCCGGGATGCATCCGTTCCATGTTGATCGCGATCGAGAATTTCATCTTTTTGCTCCGTTATCGGCGGATCTGGGCGCGAAAACCCCTAAAAGCGCGCGCAGTCTAGGAGAGCGATCGGCATTTGTCCTCCTAGGAATCGCAGGAACACCGCCTCTTTTATTGATTTGATTCCAGGGAACTGTCGTCTGGCCGGGCGAGCAGTCCCGCACGCAAACGGAGGGCCAAATCCAGCGCAAAACGCTGGGTCGGGTCGTTCGGATCGACCTGAAACAGGTCCAAAAGCCGCTGCAAACGGTACCTTAAGGTGCTGACATGGAGCCCGAGCCGGTCGGCAGCCGCCTGCTGGCGGAGACCGGCATCGAGCAGCACCCGGAGCGTCTCGAGAAACCCGGATCCATGCTCGCGGTCGTGCCGCTCGATCGCCCCGATCCGGGCGGCGACGAACTCGCGGATGGCGGCCGGGTCGGCGGTCGCCAGCATCCGAGCAACCGGATCGAAATCCTCATCGCCAATCCGTCCGCTGCGGCCGATGCGCCGGGCAAGTGCCACAACATGCTGCGCATCGGCGCGCGCCGTCCGGAATTCCTGCGGTGTCACACAGAGCCGGCCGACATGCAGGATCGGACGCGCACCGATGCTCCATTCGGCCTCATGCTGCAGGCGGGAGAGCAAGGCCGCCGGCGGTTCGCCGCCCGCCTCGTCGCCGGTCCAGAGCAGCACGATATCGCCGTCATGGATGGCAGCGATGCCGCGCTGATCGGCATCGGAGAGCGTGCGCGCCAGTGCGCGCTGGGTCTGTTCGAGAATCGTCGGGCGATCGGCCTCGCGGATGCTGGCCGGCAGCGCGAGCGTGAGCAGCCGCCCCGGCATGTCGACGGCAACGCCGAGCCGGCCGGCGCGCGCGCCGATCTCGTCGGGTGATTTCCAGCCGCGATCGAACAGCCGGCCGAAAAAATCGTTCAACGCGTCGGCTTCATTGCCGACGCGAACCAGAAGCCGCATCAACTGCACGCCGATCGCAAAACGCAGCGCCTCCACGATCAGCATGTCGATATTGTCGAAGCGCCGTCCGCCCGGCAGCAGGAAGAGGCCGCCGACCGTGCGATGATCGACAACGATCAGCTCCATATGGATCCTCAGCACGAGATCGGGCCGGATATGCGGCAAACCGAGCGCGACGATATTGCCCTCGCCCATGCCGCCGTCGCGCGCAACCTGGCAGAGCCGCCGGCGTACCCGCACCGATACGAGTTCCTGCCATTCGGCCGGCGACATCGAGAGATCGGGCGGCGGCGTGCCACCGGCAATCCGGTTGCCCACCAGATCGACCACGATGACCGGACAGCCGAGCAGTTCTTCGGCGAGCAGCGCGGTCGATTCCAGCGACACGTCCGCCATCACGCGGTTCATCAGCATGCTGTAGACGTCGAGCACATGCTCGAGTCTGCCGGTCAGGCTGCGCTGCGTATCGAGATGCTCGACGCGCGCAATCGCGAGCGCCGCCAGATTGGCGATGGTTTCGAGGAAGCGCAGCTCGTCGTCGTCGACCTCGACCTTGTCCTGCGCATGCACCGACATGACGAGGCCGCGCCCGCCCGGCGACGAGGCCAGCGGCAGCAGGACGACGGTGCGGTAATCGCAGGCCCGCGCTTCCTCGCGATAGCCGGGATACTCGGATTCGAGCGCATCGGGAATGACCATCGGCTTCCCGGTTTCCAGCACCGTCCGGGTCGGGCTGCCGTCGAGCCGCCAGCGATCCGACAAAGGGCGCCGGCTCGCCACGAACGGATCGTGCCGCGTGATCAGGACCGAATAGCCGGCGTCGGGTTCGACCGCCATGATCGCGCTGGTCGACCAGGGCGGCTGCTGGCAGACCGCGAGCGCGATGCGATCGACGACGTCCTGCGGATCGGCGCTGGTGTTGACGAGGCTCGCGATCTGATTGATCCGCCGCAGCCGGTCGGCCAAGCCAGACGAGACGGGGCGCGAAGACATGCGTTATCGCCCTGCCGCGCGGCGCGGGCAACAGAATGGAGGAAAACCGCTCATTCGCTCAGCGATGATTTGGCGCGGCGCTCGGCGGCGCGCGCGAGTTCGGTATGGTCGGCTTCGGCGCCCAGGCTCGCTGCAGCCTCGGCCCAGAGCTCGCGGCATTGCGCGGCGAACGGCACATCCATGCCGGCCTGCTGCGCGAGCTCGAGTGCGATGCCGAGATCCTTCGCCATCAAGGCTAGCGCGAACCCCGAATCGTAGCGCTGCGAGAGAACGAACTGCTTGAATTTCTTCTGCGTGCTGTTGTTGCTGCCGCTCGATGCGTTGAGAACATCCACCATCGTCGCTGGATCGAGGCCGAAGCGCTTGCCGATCAGCAGCGCCTCGATGCCGATCAGGAATCCGCCGGCCGATACCAGATTGTTGAGCGCCTTCATCGCCTGCCCCGATCCGAGCAAGCCGGTCCGCATGATGGTCGAGCCCATAAGCTCGAGCAGCGGGAGACAACGGGCGATCGTTTCCTCTGCCCCGCCCGTCATGATCGCCAGGTCGCCGGTTTCAGCCCGCGCGACGCCGCCGGAAACCGGCGCGTCGATCATGCCGACGCCGAGCGCCGCCAGCCGCTCGCCGAGCGCGATGGTTCGCGCGGGCTGGCCGGATGTCATGTCGATGACGATCGTTCCGGGGCACAGGTTCGCTGAGAGCTTGTCTCCCGCGCCGAACAGCACCTGCTCGACCTGGTCGCTGGTCGGCAGGATGGTGACGACGATGTCGCTCGCAGCCGCCAGAGCCGCGAGGCTCGTAGCCGGGCCGCCGCCGAACGCGGTTGCGAACTCCGCCGCGCGATCCGCCCGGCTGTCATACGCGCACAGAGCGTGACCGGCGCCGGCCAGACGTGCCGCCATCGGCCAGCCCATATTTCCGATCCCGACAAATCCAATCTTCGCTCCGGCCGATGACGTCATGGAACCTCTCCGATGTCACGCTGCGGCGAAAGGAAGCGTCCGGAACCGCCTGTTTCGTTGCGGCGCGCCGTGCAATTTCTATATTGTGTTACGTTAGCGTGTTCTCACGATTTCACGAACCCGGCTGCCCGCCAACCTCTTCCAACATGGCCCTGCCCGTCGCGGCTTGTGTCCAGCCAACCATCCCCCGCCGGAGAGACGATTCCGATGCCCTGGACGAAAGTTGCCACGACCGCCGATCTGGCGCCCGAGGAAGTCATCGAAGTCATCGTCGGCGACCAGTCGATCGCCCTCTACAACGTCGAGGGGACGTTTTACGCCACCCACAATATCTGCACCCATGCCTTTGCCAAGCTGCACAAGGGCTATCTTGAGGATTGCCGCATCGAATGTCCGCTGCATCAGGGCGTGTTCGACGTGCGGACCGGCGAACCACTCGAGGGGCCGGTGAGCGAAAAGCTGCGGATTTTCAACGTCAAAGTCGACGGGGAGGATATCCTCGTCGAGACCTGAGGTCAGGTCGCCTCGGCGGGGAACAAATGCGTCTGGTCGCGCCGCCAGCAGACTTCGGCTTCGCCCGTGAAATCCGGCCCGAGACCGTGCTCGCCGCCACTCGACTGCTTGATCGAAATCTCGATCCCGTCCGCCGTCATCAGCGTGTGGCTCACGCTTTCACCGAGATAAACCGATTCAAGCACGCGGCCCGAGATTCGATTCTCGTGGCTCTGCGCTTCGCCGGCCCGGCGCAGCACCGCGCGTTCCGGACGGAACATCAGCGAGATCGCGCTGCCCACGGCAAGCTCGGACCGTGCCGGCGCAACGATCGTGTCGCCGCCGGTCAGCGTTACCTTGCAGCTTCCACCCTGGCTCTCGACGATACGGCCGGAGAGGAAATTCGAGCTACCGACGAACGACGCGACAAAAGCGTTGCCCGGCCGCTCATAGAGTTCGACGCCGGTTCCGACCTGCACGATGCGGCCATGATTGAAGACTGCGATCCGGTCGCTCAACCGCAATGCCTCTTCCTGATCGTGCGTCACATAGACGATGGTCACGCCGAGCCGCTCGTGAATGCGCCGGATCTCGATCTGGATTTCCTCGCGCAGCTTCTTGTCGAGCGCGCCCAGCGGCTCGTCCATGAGCAGCAATTGCGGCTCGTAGATGAAGGCGCGCGCCAGCGCAACGCGCTGCTGCTGGCCGCCGGATAGCTGGGAGGGCCGGCGGTCGTCGTAGGATTCGAGACGGATCAACTTCAGAGCGGCGCGGACCCGCTCCGCGATCTCGGCCTTGGCGATACCGCGCACGGTCAGCGGAAAGGCAACGTTCTCGAACACCGTCAGATGCGGGAACAATGTGTAGCGCTGGAACACCATGCCGATGTCGCGCTTGTGCGGCGACACGCCCTGGATCGCGCGGCCGCCGATCAGAATGTCGCCTTTGGTCGGCTCGTCGAATCCGGCGATCATATTGAGCGTCGTCGTCTTGCCTGAACCGCTCGGCCCGAGGAACGACACCAGCTCGCCCTGCTTCACCTCGAGCGACACATTGTCGACCGCCCGGACTTCGCCGTAGCGCTTGGTGAGTTTGCGCATCTCGAGCAGGGTCGGCTGGTCAGCGGACTGTGGCATACGGTTCTTTGCGAGGGTCTGCGTCATTGTCTTGTACCAATTGCCTGGTTATCGCGGTCCGCCAGCGCGTCAGCCCTTATGAGGCCGCGCACCGGATCGGGTACCTGTAATACTGTCATTGCCGTTCCGCCTGCGGGCGCCGAAAAACGAGCGTAAGAAGCACGATCACCACGGTCGCGACAATCAGCAACGTCGACGCGGCGGCAATGACCGGGCTCAGATCCGCCCGCAAGGTCACCCAGATCTTGACCGGCAATGTCTGCAAAGCGGGCGTCGCCATGAAGATCGCGAGTACCACCTCGTCCCAGGAAATCAGGAACGCAAACAGGCCCCCGGCGACGATGCCGGGCCGGATCGAGGGCAAGGTGATGCGCCAGATCGCGCCGAGCTTCGAGGCGCCGCAGATCATCGCCGCTTTTTCCAGCGATTCGTCGAAACTCATCAGCGAACTACTGATGCAGATGATGGCGAAGGGCAAGGCCACGATCAGATGCGCGACGATAAAGGCGATGAAGGTACCCGCGAGACCGAAGGTCAGCGCAAGGCCATAGAGCGCCACCGCGATGATGATGACCGGCACGATCAGCGGCGAGGTGAAGAATGCGTTGAGCGCCGTCATGCCGGGAAACTTGCTGCGGACCAATGCGAACGAAGTCGGCACGCCGAGCAGCAGCGACAGCAGCATGACAGCAAAGCCGACCTTGACGCTGTTGACGATCGAGGCGAGCCAGCTCGGATTGGTGAACAGCTCCTCGAACCAGCGCGT
>JBBDWW010000152.1:0-6009 GCA_040902645.1 Dongiaceae bacterium
CCAGCCCTGCACCGATGCGCCATCCGTTGAGCACCAGATCACGCTTTCCGGCGCCACCAGCATCTCCGGATCGACATCGCTGCCGTCGGACAGCGGCGCGACCGGTTCGAGTTGCCGCGCCGGCGATTCCGGATCGAACAGCACAAGGCGGTCCGGATGGCGCGCCTCGAAATGATGTCCCAGCCACCCACCGTGCGCGGCGGGTGCGATCGGCAGCAACGTACCGGCTGCACTATTTTGCAAAAGAACTTCATCGCCTGTTGCCGGATCGAGTAGGAATGCTCGACTGATCGCGTCCTGCGTTTCGATGCAGACAATCCGGCGCGACCCTTTCGGCCAGGCGATGCTTTCGACGTTTCGCGCGACATCGTCGACGATCCAGCGCAGCGTGCCATCAGCCACCGAGAGCAATCCCACGCGCGAATGGTTCGGGCCGTCGGCGCGCACAGCGATGGATGCGCCATCGGGCGACCAGGTACCGGACAGCGACACCGTATCGCCCTCATTCGCGACCTCGCGGTCGTTGCGGCCCTCGACATCGACGAGCCAGAGTTGTCGACCGCCGGGCGCGCGATCGTTTCGCGCATAGAGCAGCATCGATCCGTCGGGGCTCAACGCAGGTGTCGAAAGATTGCTGCCGATCGGTTTCGCAATCGCACGACGCTCGCCGCTTATGAGATCGTGACGCCAGATCCATGCGCTTTCGATCGCAGCGCCGGTCGTGAAATCCATGGTTGCCGCATAAAAGAGCCGGCATCCGTTCGGGTGCAGCGCGCCGCCGAACAGGAAATGATCGTCCGGCCGCTCCGTCAACGTCACTGTGGCCCCGGTTGCGACCTCAACGCGATGCAGACTGGTGCGTTCGTCGCCATCGTGACTGCGTCCGACGATCAGAAACTGTCCGTCCGCGCTCCACGAGACCGGGCGGCTGTCGCCGGGCGGCGCCGTCAGCGCGCGCGCTTTCGCGCCGGGTTCCGTCGCTGCGATATAGGTTTGCTCGCCGACACCGAAGCCGCGCCACGCGAACGCAACATGCCGTCCGTCGGGCGACGGAATCGGGCAAAGCAGAACCGGCAGGGCAAGAAGCCGATCGAGGAAAATGCGATTGTCCACGGGAGCTCCGAAACGGGTCTCATAAGACTATCCCCGCGACGGCGGAATCGGAAGCACGATTGACAGCGCGGGCGCCGCGTCCAATGCTTCCCCCGATGTGCCAGGGAGCCTGTCATGGCCGATGATTCTTCGAGAAATGCCGATCTTTCTGCAGCTCTGTCGGAAGCGGAAACGCGCTACGTCGCGTCCAATCCGAAAAGCCGCGACCGACACGATGTCGCGGGCAATGCGATGCCGGGCGGCAATACCAGAACCGTCCTCCATTTCGATCCGTTCCCCCTCGCCTGGGCAAAGGGCGAAGCAAACCGGCTGACCGATCTGGACGGTCACGTCTATGCGGATTTCCTGGGCGAGTACACGGCCGGGCTTTACGGCCATTCCGATCCCGTCATTCAGGACGCGGTAAGAAAGGCGCTGGCGGACGGTATCGTTCTGGGCGGCCCGAACGGATATGAGGGCCAGCTTGCGAAAGCGATCTGCGATCGTTTCCCGTCGCTCGATCTGGTGCGCTTCTGCAATTCCGGCACCGAGGCCAACCTCCTCGCGGTGCAGACCGCGCGCTTCATGACGAAGCGCGACCGCGTGATGGTCTTCGAGGCCGGCTATCACGGCAGCGTTTTCTATTTTGGCCATCACGGCCACCCGCTCAACTTCCCGATCGACTGGGTGATCGGCCAGTACAATGAGATCGAACCGACCCGCGCGCAGATTCGCAAACATGCGCGCGAGCTTGCGGCCATTCTGGTCGAACCGATGCAGGGCTCGGGCGGATGCATTCCCGGCGATCAGGCCTTTCTAGCCATGCTCCGCGAGGAAGCGACCCGCCACGGCATCGTTTTGATCTTCGATGAAGTGATGACGTCGCGTCTGTCGCCTTCGGGCCGTCAGGGCTCGATCGGCATCGCGCCGGATATGACCACGCTCGGAAAGTATCTCGGCGGCGGACTGAGTTTCGGTGCATTCGGCGGGCGACGCGATCTGATGGAGCGCTTCGATCCCGCGCGTCCCGATGCGATCGGCCATGCCGGCACGTTCAACAACAATGTGCTGTCGATGGCAGCCGGCCTTGCCGGTATTACCAAGGTGTTCACAAACGCAGAGGCGACGCGGATCAACGAACTGGGCGAGAGGATGCGCCATCGCCTCAATGAAATCGCCGCGCATCACAAGGCGTCGATGCAGGCGACCGGCATCGGCTCGCTGCTCACCGTGCATTTCTCGGATCAGCCGGTGCGCAGCCCGCGCGATGCGCAACCGCACGATCCGGCGCGCGAACAGGTCATGGGTGCCGCACGCAAGCTCTATCATCTCGACATGATGGCGGCCGGGCAGTACATGGCGCGCCGCGGGTTCATCGCGCTGTCGCTGCCGATGCGGGAAAAGGATATCGATCGATTCCTCGAGGCAACCGAAGAGTTCCTCTCGACCCGGGGCCCGGTACTGCGCGCTGCTTTCGATCAGCTCGCCTCGACCTCGCCGAGATAGGCATCGAGGTCGGGATCGTCCTTGATCCCGAAGAGAACGTCCGGCGGCGCGACATGCCGGATTTGGCCGGCCAGCACGAAGGCCGCCAGGCTGGCACATCGGCGTGCATCTGCCGGCTGATGCGTGACCATGACGACGGTCAGCGCGTGATCGCGCCGCAACCGTTCGACCATGTCCAGCATGTCGCCGCGCATGCGCGGCCCGAGTGCGGCAAACGGCTCGTCGAGCAGCAGGATCGGCTGGTCCCGCACGAGACATCGCGCAAGCGCAATGCGCTGGCGTTCGCCGCCGGAAAGCTGTGCGGGCAGACGATGCTCGAACCGCTCGAGCCCGACTTCCGCAAGCGCGGCGCGGACACGGTCGCGATCGGCCGCCTTGAGCCGCAGCCCCGGATCGATCCCGAGCCCCACATTCGCCGCGACATCGAGATGCGCGAAGAGATTATGGTCCTGGAACAGCATCGTGACCGGGCGCTCGGCTGGCGGAATGCCTTTCATATCGCGCTCCAACAGCCGGATCGTACCCGAGATTGGACGATCGAAGCCGGCGATCAGGTTCAGCAGCGTACTCTTGCCGGCCCCGCTCGGCCCGAAGGCGACGAGGAACACGCCGGTCGGCACGGTCAGCGTGAACCGCATCGCCATGTCTTCATAGCGAAACGCGACGTCGTCGAGTTCAATGGCGGACAAGGCGACGCCCTCCAACCGACCGTTCGATCCCGATAAAGAGCAGCATGACGAGCAGGACGAGAAAGAGCGCCACGCCTGCTGCTTCGCCCATCCGGTAGCCGGCGAGAAGCTGATAGAGCAGCAAGGGCAAAGTCGCATTCTCGGGCGTGCCGAACAACGCGATTGCCGCAAGATCGCCGAGCGCGAGAGTGACGGCCAGCGCCAGCGCAAAGCCGATCGATGGTCGCAATTGCGGCCATTCGATCAGCCGCCAGCGATTCCAGCCGGCAAGTCCGAGCGACGCGCAAAGCCGGTCGTGGATCGCAGCCGATCGGACCAGCGGCGGCCCGATCAGCCGCATCGCATAGGGCAAGGCCAGCAGTGCCGTCAGCAGCACGACCGGCGCCAGCGACCAGCGGAAGGGGCCGACTAGTCCGACCAGCAACAGGAACAGTCCGGCGCCCACCGCCAGCGGCGACAGACCGAGCACGATCGAACCCGCGAGATCGAGCGCTCGACCGGCAGCAATGGCGCCACGCGCCGCCAGGCGACGGATCGATATCTGCAAGGCGACCGCGATGACGACCGACAGCAAACCTGCCACCATCGCGACGGCAAGGCTGCGTGCCGCCGCCTGCCAGAGCCGGATATCGCTCCAGATGACGAAGGCATCCCATGCGAGGCCGGCAACGACGATCGCCGCCAGCGGCAACAGAAGAAATAGCGCGGCGGCGAGAATAACCGTCCCATCCATGACCATGCCGAACCAACCACCGCGATCGGGCCGATCGGCTGGGCGCCCCGGCGCTGCGAGCAGATCGAACGGCCGCGTCCAGCGCTGCGCCGCGACCAGCACGACGATCGACAGCGCGAGCTGGACCAGCGCCAGCAACGACGCGCGCGATGGATCGAAATCGAACCGCAGTGCTTGATAGATCGCAACCTCGATGGTGGTCGCCGCCGGGCCGCCGCCCAATGTCAGCACGACGGCAAAACTGGTCATGCAGAGCATGAACACGACGGCCGCGACCCCGGGGAGACGCTCGCGCAACAGCGGCCATTCGATCAGGCGAAAGATGGCGCCGCTGCGCATCCCGAGTTGCGCCGCGAGACGCCAGGTTTCACCGGGAACGCTTGTCCAGGCCGGCAGCAACAAGCGGGTCGCCAGCGGCAGATTGAGGAACGCATGGCCGATCAGAATGCCGGTCAGGCCATAGAGGAAGGTCTGCGTTTCCAACCCCAGCATTGCACCGATCCGGTTGGCGAGGCCCGCCTGACCGAAGATCGCGACGATGCCGAAGACCGAGACGATGACGGGGATTACCATCGGCAGCCCGAGCAGCCGCACCAGCATCGCGCGTCCCGGAACCCGTGGCCGCCTTGCGAGCGCGCGTGCCAGCAGGACCGCCGGCACGATGCTGACCAGCGTCGAGAGGCCAGCCTGCAACAACGTGAAACGAACGACCCGCCAGAGATAGGGGTCGCCGAGCGCCGCAACGGCACTGGCGCGATCTACCTCGCGGAGCAGCGATGCGAACGCGGCGACGATCAGCCCCGCCATCGCAGCGGCCAGGAGCAACCCGGGCCAGGCCGCGCCCGGGATGGCGCGATCGGTCGATCCTGCCGCTAGTCGCTGAGCGCGCGCAGCCATTCATCGATCCATTCGCCGCGCTTCTCGGCCACGGTTTCCGAGGGGAACAGCAGCGCCTTCCCCTCCGCGCTCACGACATCCTCGAAGCCTTCGGGCAACGGATCGGATGGCGCGATCACCGGATACATCCAGTTGCCGGCCGGTATGTGGCTCTGAAACCCGTCGCTGAGGACGAACGTCAGAAATTCCGTCGCCAGCACAGGATCGTCGGCGACGATCGTGCGCCCAGCGACTTCGATTTGCATGTAATGGCCTTCGGGAAAGACCGCCGCCTTGTATCGCGTCTCGCTCTCGGCGTTGATGTGATAGGCCGGCGATGTCGTGTAACTCAGCACGATCGGCGCTTCGCCATCGAGGAACAGGCCATAGGCCTCGCTCCACCCCGACGTGACGGTCAGGATGCGCCTGTCGAGCTGGCGCCATTTCGCGGGCGCCTCGTCGCCATAAACATGGCGCATCCACAGCAGCAGACCGAGACCGGGCGTGCTGGTGCGCGGATCCTCGATCACGATCTTTTCGGCCGGATCGCCGTTGATCAGCGCGTCGAGGCTTTCCGGCGGTGTCGGCACCCGCTCGCTGTCATAAACGAAGGCGAAATATCCATAATCGAACGGCACGAAATTGAGATCGTCCCAGCGATCGGTCCAGTCGAACGCCGGCATCGCGATCTCATGCGGTACGAACAAACCGGTTTCGGCCGCCGCCGCGGTCAAACTGGTATCGAGCCCGAGCACGACGTCCGCTTCCGTCGCCTCGCCTTCGAGACGCAGCCGCGAGAGCAATGCCGCCGCGTCCTCGACGGCGACCCAGACGAGATCGCAGCTGCATTGTGCTTCGAAGGATTGCTCGATCGCCGGCCCCGGGCCCCATTCCGATACGAACGAACCATAGGTGTAGACGGTGAGCGTGCGCGGCTCATCCGCCGTAGCGGGCGCAACGGCGAGAAGGACGATCGCGGCGAAGACGGCAAAGATGCGCATGACGGCCTCTCTTGCATGGGTCGTACGGCAAGAAAGGCAATGCATTGCTCGGAAAAATCGGGCTGGCATGGCTCATCTCCCTCCGCCGGTATGACCCGGTTCAGGTTCATCG
>JBBDWW010000153.1:0-5969 GCA_040902645.1 Dongiaceae bacterium
ATTTGGCGGCCTTGTAGCCTTCGTCGCCTTCGACGATCACGTCTTCGATGTCGCGGGAGTAAAGGTCGCGGATCGACCTTTTGATCAAATTCGCTTCTTCGTGAATCAGCGCCGGCGCCGTCGATTTCAACGTCTGATCGCGGATCCCGTCCCACAGCCGCAGCAAATAGTCGCAGTCGCGGCGAATCTCGGCCTTGGTCCGCTCGCTGCCGGCGGTGCGGACGATCACCGACATGCCGTCGGGAATGCCGAGCTCTTCCAGAACCGATTTGAGGCGCTTGCGGTCGGCGGGGCTGCTGATCTTGCGCGAGATGCCGCCGCCGTGACCGGTGTTCGGCATCAGCACGCAATAGCGCCCGGCCAGCGACAGATAGGTGGTCAGCGCCGCGCCCTTGGTGCCGCGCTCTTCCTTGGTAACCTGCACCAGCATGATCTGCCGGCGCTTGATCACTTCCTGGATCTTGTAGCGGCGATGCAGCACGCGTCGATGTTGCTTGGCCTCGTCGATTTCGTCGCCGCCGACCGTTTCGATCCGCGTCGGCGGGCGCTTGTCGGCGCCGCCCTCGTTTTCCATCGGCCGGGCATCGTCGGACACATCGTCGGACAGGCTGTCGATGGACTTTGCCAGGATCGGATCGTCGCCATCCCGGCGCAGCAAAGCCGGCTCGCTACTCAGCGATTCGACTGGATCGCTGTCACCCGAGCCCTCATTTTCCTGCATCGGCGGCTCGGCGTCGGAATCGTTTTCCGAGGAATCGGTATCGGGCTGAAGGCCGGATGGGCCGGCGCCGTCATCGTCGAAACGCTCGGAATCCGCTTCTTGGTCGCCTTCGGTGCGATCGCTGTCGCCGTTGTCGTCGCTGTCACCGGATGCCGATTCTCGCTCTCCATCCCCATCGCGATCGTCGTCCTCGCGATCGTCATCATCCTGGTCGTCGTGCTCGCGATCGTCCTGCGCATGATCGTCCTGCGCATGATCGTCATGAACCTGATCGTCCTGCCGCTGCTCGTCATGGCCATGCCGGCGGTCGTCATGGCGACGATCGTCGCGACGACCGTTTCGCCTCTGGCGGGACCGGTTGTTCGTTTCGTCGTCCGCGTCTTCGGCGTCAGCCTGTTCGCGCAGCACTTCGGCTTCTTCGGCGATCAGCGCTTCGCGATCGGCGACCGGGATCCGATAATAGTCGGGATGGATTTCGTTGAAGGCGAGGAAGCCGTGGCGGTTCCCGCCGTAATCGACGAAGGCGGCCTGGAGCGACGGCTCCACCCGGACGACCTTCGCGAGATAGATGTTACCTTTAAGCGCTTTCTTCTGGGCGGTCTCGACGTCGAACTCTTCGAGGCGCTGGCCGTCCACGACCACCACCCGAGTTTCTTCCTGGTGGGTGGCGTCGATCAGCATGTGTTTCGTCATGGCAATAGAACTCCCGTGCGCGCCGAATGCGTCCTTCGCTCGCAGCGAGGAGCGGCGCGCTCTTGCATGTGAAAGCAGTCGAGGTGCCGATTTGCATCGCGGGCTGCCGTTCTCAGCGCCAACGCTCGGTTAAGCGGGCGCAGTGTTGCGGGCCTGGCCATCAACCGTCTTGGACCGCCCCCTCGTGGTCATATCGCGCGGGGGTGGCCAGGCTGCCGTGTCGTTCCAGGCGGTTCCGAACGCGCCAACCGCGCCGCCGGCGCTCCCGGCGATGCGCAGGGCGCACGCGCTCGGGAACCTTCGGTGCCGGCGCCAAGCTTTTGGAATCCCTATGGAAAACCGAAGGTTGGACGGCTGGCTGCGGATCGAACCGAAATCGAGAATACCGGCCGTCCAGGTTTTCCACAATGGAAACTTGGTTCCCGCCAAGCGGGCAGCGCTGCCGGTTTCCCGTTGCTGGTTACCCGGCGCCGACCGTATATCTCGTGGCATGCGCGGTGTGGGCCACTATATGCGCCGGTTTCTGCGGCCCTTCTTCTGGCTTCTGCTGACCCTGGGCGCGGCCGGCTCCGCGCTGGCAGAGCCGGCGGTCACCGATATCCGGCTGGGCCTGCATCCGGACAAAACGCGGGTCGTGCTCGATCTGAGCGCGCCGATCCCCTATCGCGTCTACTTGCTGTCCGATCCCTATCGGGTCGTGGTCGACCTTGCCGAGGTGGAATGGCAACTCGCCGCACCGCCGCCGGGCCGCGGCGTGGTGACCGCCCTGCGTTACGGCCTGTTCGCGCCGGGCACCTCGCGGGTGGTGCTCGACCTGGCGCGTCCGGCTCTGGCCGGCCAGGTCATCCTGCTGCCGGCGGGGGTCGACAAGCCGACCCGGCTGGTGATCGACTTGGTCGAAACCACGGCCCAGGAATTCGAAGCGGCACAAGGCGGCCCGCCGGACATTTCCGGCCCCGACATGGCGGCCGTCGCGGTCAGTTTCCCGATTCCACCGCCAAAGCCGCGGGCGGCGGAGCCCGACGAGCCGCCGATGATCGTGATCGATCCCGGCCATGGCGGTGTCGATCCCGGTGCGCTCGGCGTCAGCGGCGTATATGAGAAACAGATCATGTTGGAGGTTGCCCGGGCGCTGCGCGAGATGCTGGAAGCGACCGGCCGCTATCAGGTTCGTCTTACCCGTGATGGCGACAGTTTCGTTCAGTTGCGCGACCGGATTGCCATCGCGCGGGCCGCGGATGCCGATCTCTTTCTGTCGCTCCATGCCGATGCGCATCAGGCCACGGACCTGCGGGGCGCCTCGGTCTACACCCTCTCCGAAAACGCCTCCGACGAGGAGGCGGCCGCCCTGGCCGCCAAGGAAAACAAGGCAGACCTGATCGCCGGGGTCGATCTGTCGAGCGAGAGCCAGGTGGTTACCGGGATACTGATCGACCTGGCGCAGCGGGAAACCAAGAACCATTCGGTGCAGTTCGCCCGGTTGCTCATTGACGCCATCGGGGACGAGGCCCATCTCCTGCGAAATACGCACCGGTTTGCGGGATTTGCCGTGCTGAAAGCGCCCGATGTTCCCTCGGTCCTGATCGAACTCGGTTACCTCTCCAATGCCGAGGATGAGGCCTTGTTGCGCTCGTCCGAATATCAGGCGAAGCTTGGCCGGGCGATCGTCGAGGCGATAGACGCCTATTTCGGAACAAACCAGACCATGCTCCAGCCCTGAGCGGAGCGGCCCCGGCGGATCGACCGCCGGGCAGTTCGAGGACAGAACGACGTGCGACGCATCCTTGCTTTCCTGTTCGCCTTTGTGGCGATCGCGACTGTGGCGGGCATGGTCGGCGCGTATTTTCTCTATCAGCATCTCGCTTCCGACCTGCCGGAAGTCAACGAGCTGGCCGATTACGATCCGCCGCGCGTGACGCGGGTTCATGCCGGCGACGGACGGTTGCTGGCCGAGTTCTCCATCGAGAATCGCGTCTATGTGCCGATCGAGGTTATTCCCGATCGCGTGCGCGAAGCGTTCCTCTCGGCCGAAGACAAGACCTTCTACGAACATTGGGGCATCGATCTGCCCGGCATTCTGCGTGCCGCGATCACCAATCTGAAGGCGATGGGTTCCGACCGGCGACCGGTTGGCGCATCGACCATCACGCAGCAGGTGGCGAAGAACTTCCTGTTGACCAACGAGGTGTCGATCGAGCGCAAACTCAAGGAAATGATTCTCGCGACCCGCATCGAGCAGGCGTTCGACAAGGATCGCATTTTCGAACTCTATCTGAACGAGATCTATCTGGGTTTCGGCTCGTACGGCGTCGCGTCCGCGTCGCTCAACTACTTCAATAAATCGCTCGACGAGCTGACGATCAGCGAGGCGGCGTTCCTCGCCGCACTGCCGAAGGCGCCGAACAATTACGATCCGGTGCGCAAACCCGAGGCTGCCCACCAACGGCGCGACTGGGTGCTCACGCGCATGCTGGAGGACGGCCACATCACGCGCGAGGAATTCGATATCGCACGGGCGGAAGTGCTGACGCCGGTGCGGCGCGGCCCGCTCGAAGCGGTGACCGCCGATTATTTTGCCGAGGAAGTCCGGCGCGAGCTGGCGACGCGGTTCGGCGAGGACGCGCTCTATAAGGGCGGGCTCTCGGTGCGCACCTCGCTCGATCCTGAATTGCAGGCGATCGCAACGCGCGTATTGCATGAAGGGCTGGTCGAATATGACCGCCGTCATGGCTGGCGTGGTCCGCTCGGTCATGTCGAGCTCGAAGAGGACTGGGCCGCACAGCTCGCGGCGCTGCCGCCGGACACGGATATCTGGCGCTGGGAGCGCGCCGTCGTGCTCGGCTTCGAAGAAAATGAAACGCTGATCGGATTCGCCGACGGGCAGGAGGCGCGGATTCCATTCGCCGAGATCGAGTGGGCGCGCGCCAATCTTGAGGAACAGACCGTCGGTCCCACGCCCGGCAAGCCGGAAGACGTGCTGGCGATCGGCGATCTGATCGCAGTCGAAGCATTGCCGAGCGAGGACGAGGCCGCGACCGACGAAGCCGCCGCCGAAGAGACGACCGAAGCGGTCGTGATCGACGAGCCCGTCGATGGCGAGGCGGCCGTCGAGGAAGATACGGCCAGCGATGAAGCGATCGAAGCAGCACCGGCCCCGCGCCCGGCACTTTACGCGTTGCGCCAGGTTCCGGAAGTATCCGGCGCGATCGTTGCCATGGATCCGCATACGGGGCGCGTGCTCGCGCTCTCGGGCGGCTGGAGCTATCAGACATCCGAGTTCAATCGCGCGACGCAGGCGTTGCGCCAGCCCGGCTCGGCCTTCAAGCCGTTCGTTTATCTGGCGGCGCTCGAAAACGGATACACGCCCTCGACCATCATCCTCGATGCGCCGATCGTAATC
Source organism: Dongiaceae bacterium (assembly GCA_040902645.1). Lineage (GTDB taxonomy): Bacteria > Pseudomonadota > Alphaproteobacteria > Dongiales > Dongiaceae > JAWXBK01. Next base: position 4,815 of record JBBDWW010000153.1, read on the forward strand.
GACCAGGGCCCGGGCCTCCCTTTGTGGAAGCCGGAGAACTATTCGCAGCAATTTTATGGGCCGAGCACGATGCGGCTCGGCATCGAAAAGTCACGCAATCTGATGACCGTGCGGCTCGCCCAGGCGGTCGGCATGCTGAAGGTGAAGGAGGTGGCTGAGCGCTTCGACGTCGTCAGCAATCTGATGCCGGTTCTGTCGATGGCGCTGGGTGCAGGTGAGACCACGCCGCTGCGGCTCACCACCGGCTATGCGATGTTCGTCAATGGCGGCAAGCGCATCGAAGCGAGTTTCATCGACCGCGTGCAGGATCGTCGCGGCGTTACCATCTTCGAACAGGACGAGCGACTCTGCGAGGGTTGCCAGGCGGAAAACTGGGACGGCAACCTGCCGCCGGAACTGCCCGACACGCGCGAAACGGTGACCGATCCCGGCAGCGCCTACCAGATGGTCTCGTTACTCGAAGGTGTGGTGCAGCGGGGCACCGGCGCGCGCGTCGCGTCGGTTGGCAAGCCGCTCGCAGGCAAGACCGGTACCACGAACGAATCCTTCGATGCCTGGTTCGTCGGCTTCACGCCCGATCTTGCGGTCGGCGTCTATGTCGGCTTCGACCAGCCGCAGACGCTGGGCGGGAAGGAACAGGGCGCGAGCGCAGCGGCACCGATCTTCACCGCCTTCATGATGGATGCGCTGGCCGATGCGCCCTCGATCCCGTTCCGTATTCCGCCCGGTATCAAACTGGTGCGCGTCAATGCCGAGACCGGTCAACGCGCCCAGGCTGGCGACCAGAAGGTGATCTTCGAAGCGTTCAAGGAAGGCACCGAGCCGACCGGCGATATGGTCTTCATCGAGGGCGTCGGTGTTCCGATGGAGGGTAGCGGCGATATCGGCCTCGGGATCGGCACGCCCTCCGGCACCACGACGTCCGGCTCGGGCGGAACCGGCGGGCTCTATTAAGTGCGCTGTGAGCCGGGCCAGTGAGCCGGGCCAGTGAGCCGGGATTGACGGGCGGGGCCGGGACTTCCTAAGAACGCGCCGCATCATCCGATCGAAAGGGACGAATCATGCGGGCGGAAATCCAGGCAGTCGCGGAGGAGATCAAATCCTCGTCGGCGCTGCTGAGGAGGCATCTTTGACTGGGATCGCGCGCTCGAACGG
>JBBDWW010000154.1:0-5959 GCA_040902645.1 Dongiaceae bacterium
AATGCATCGTCGATCCACTTCCGACACCGCGTTCGATCTCGACATGGATTGCCGGATCAAGTCCGGCAATGACGATTGGGTGTGTGGCGTACAGCGCGTGTTCGCAGGCCGGGCAATGACGATTGGGTGTGTGGCGTACAGCGCGTGTTCGCAGGCCGGGCAATGACAAATCGTTTCGAACAAGCATGGTGTGGGCAACGCTGAATCTGGCGGGCGTCTTCAGCCCGCGCACTCAATTCATCGAGCTCGACCGCGCGTATCAGCGGGGGCCGTTACGAATCGTCAGATCGTCTCACGCGTTGATTGCTTGAGCGGTCCTCGTAAACGTGCACTTGCCCGACTGGCGGCGAATGCCTGGTACATGAATACGGCAAATGCGCCAACGCCTACGCTGAAGACCACATCGCCAGGCACCCGCATCCAGACCAGAATATGCATGATCGAACTTTGCATGAATTCGGCCGAGCGGGCGTAGGCATAGCCATGACTGGCGCTCGCGTAAGTCTGCCACATGCCCTGCGGCAATAGTGACAGGAACGTCATCATGGCGAGACCGATGTTCAGGCACCAGAAGGAAAGCTTCAGCGCCTTCTCGTTCCACAAGCGCACATCGGTCAGCCCCCGTACACAATAGAGCGTCAAACCAAGCGCGAGCATGCCGTAAACACCGAACAGCGCAGCGTGACCGTGATTGGCGGTCGTGTTCAGTCCCTGCATAAAATAGAGCGCGAGCGGCGGATTGATCAGGAAGCCGAAAATTCCCGCACCGACAAGATTCCAGAACAATACCGCTGCAAGGAACATGAACGGCCAGCGATAATTGGCCCTCCACGGCGCATGCCCTTCGATCTTCGCGTGGTTATAGGCTTCGAATCCGACGACCATAAGCGGCACGACTTCGAGCGCGGAAAATGCAGCGCCCGCAGCCATGACCGAAATGGGCGTGCCGGTGAAATACAAATGATGGAAAGTTCCCAGTACCCCGCCAAACAGGAAAATGATCGTGGCAAAGAGCACCATCACAGTTGCGGTCGATGTGCGAACGAGGCCCATATGAACGAACAGCAACGAAATGATTGCGGTGGCAAACACCTCAAAGATGCCTTCGACCCATAAATGAACAAGCCACCAGCGCCAATATTCCGCCAGCACCAGATGCGGTTTCTTGCCCCACATCAGACCGGCGGTATAGAGGAGGCCGATCGTAATGACTGAAACGATGACAAGGAAAATGACAGAGCGACTGTTCGTCTCGCGGAGGCCCGGCCAAAGCGCCCTGAGAACGAGGACGACCCACAACAGCAATCCGATCGTAAGATAGATCTGCCAGACACGCCCCAGGTCGACATACTCCCATCCCTGATGCCCGAACCAGTAATTGGTATCGAGGTCTGTGATGAGGCGGTTCACCGCGGACCACTGTCCCGCGAAACCACCAACTACAATGACGAACAGACTGCCGAACAGGAAGTTGACGCCCCACACCTGAAATTTCGGATCCTTTTTCGACAACAGAGGGCCAACGTAAAGTCCCGCCGCCAGAAACCCTGTCGCGATCCATAAAACGGAGAGCTGGGTATGCCAGCTTCGTGTCACCGCGTAGGGGAAGTATTCCGCGAGGGGCAAACCGTAGAGACCCTGTCCCTCGACGGCATAATGCGCGGTCACGATACCCAACAGCACCTGCGTAACAAAAAGCGCCGTGACCAACCAGAAGTACTTCGCGGTGGCGCGCATGGATGGCGTGACAATCGACCGATCCATCAGGTCGACAGCCGCGACGCCGCCCTCCGGCAGCAATTCATCGCGCCACTGATCGTATTGCCTTGCGTAGTACCAGACGATTGCACCGATGCCCGCCAGGAGAAGTACGACCGAAATGATCGTCCACATGAAGATGGCCGCCGCCGGCCGATTGTTCACCAGCGGCTCATAGGGCCAATTGCTGGTGTACGTCACACTATCGCCGGGCCGATTGGTGGTCGCGCCCCAGGCCGTCCAGAAGTAGAAGGCGGAAAGATTGTGCGTTTCGTCCGGCGTAAGAAATGCTTCCTTGGGAAACGCGTATTGACGACGCAGTTCGAGGGCTTCTTCGCCGCGACCTTCATAGAGAGCGCTGAAATGCTGCTCGACTTCGTCGATCGCGCGCGCGCGATTGTCGCTGACAGTGATAATCCCTGTGTCAGGGTCGTACGTGTTCTTGCGCATCTCCGTGCTGAGCGCCGCCTGCCGCAAGGCAGCTTGTTCTTCGGCCGTCTCGTTCGTAAAGCGGCCGTCTGCCGAAATGATTGCAAGAAGCGCGATCGCTTCCCTGTGCAGCCAATCTGCGGACCAGTCCGGCGCCAGATATCCGCCGTGTCCCCAGATCGATCCTTGCTGCATCCCTCCGATCGACTGCCAGACCTGCTGACCCGCCTGGATGTTTTCCCGCGTGTAAATGACCTGGCCGGACTGCGACTGCACCGCCGCGGGGATGGGCGGCGCCTTCTGATAGATTTCCCACCCGAGACCGAGAAGGGCGCCGAACATAACCGCCATACCGACGGAAAGGATGATCCATAAACGGCGGACAGAGAACGTCCTTCGAAAATCGCCCATCGCAGTATTGCTCCCCCCGGATACACGGCTCTTCAAGTGCCTGAAGAGACGCATGAGCATATGATCGGCGGGCGGCTTTGGCGATAGCTGACCTGTTGGTGGAGCACCGGCTGCTGCAAAGCGACGCCGGGTCTAGCCCCGAAGTTCGGCGCCGGTCGCCTTCTTCACCGCCGCCACGATTTTCGCCGCGACCGCCTCGATCTCCTCGTCGGTCAGCGTGCGGTCGTCGGCCTGCAGGGTAACTGCGATTGCGAGCGATTTGCGGCCTTCGCCGATTGACGCGCCCTCGAACAGATCGAAGATCGAGACCTGGCGGATCAGCGCCTTGTCGGCGCCTTTCGCCGCGCGCAGCAATTTGTCGGCGGCGACATCGCGATCGACGACGAAGGCGAAATCGCGTTCGACCGCCTGGTAGGGCGATGCCTTCAACACCGGCCGCGCGGTTCCCTTCGCGCGCGGTTCGGGAACGCGATCGAGGAACAGTTCGAACGCGACCGCCGGTCCCTTCACGTCGAGCGCCTTCAGGACGCGCGGATGCAGCGCGCCGAACGAGGCGATCGCATTTGGCCCGAGCCGCAGCACGCCCGACTGACCGGGGTGATACCAGCCGGGCGCATCGGTCGTGACCTGGAGGTTGTCGACCGGTGCGCCGAGTGAAGCGAGCAACGCGAGCGCGTCGCCCTTCGCATCGAACGCATCGACCGCGCGCGGCTTATGCTGCCAGTGACGCTGCCCGCTCGCACCGACGCGCAGGCCTGCCGCGACCAGCGACTGACCGTTCGGCGTCGCATCCGCATATTGCGGGCCGACCTCGAACAGGCCGACATCGCCGAAGCCGCGCGCCGCGTTGCGCTGCGCCGCCGTCAAAAGGTTCGGCAGGATCGAGGGCCGCATCGCATCGAGATCGGCGCTGATCGGATTGGCCAGCATGAGATCGCCGCCGCCAAAGAGCCGCGCCGCATCCGCCGGCATGAACGACCAGGTGACGGCCTCCATCAGCCCGCGCGTCGCAAGCAGACGCTTCGCCATCGAGGCGCGCTTCTGTGCCGGCGTGACCGCCGGTTCGGGCAACGCCGAGAGCCGCGGCAGCGACACGGCCGGAATGCGATCGTAGCCGGCGACGCGCACGACCTCCTCGACGATATCGGCCTCACCCTCGACATCGTGGCGCCAGGACGGCACGTCGATATCGAATGTCTCGCCGCGCGCCGCGCGCGAGGGCGTCACGACGAAGCCGAGCGCGCGCAGGATCGCCAACATCTCGTCCCCGGCGATCGCGACGCCGCCCAAAGCTGCGACCCGCGCCGGGCGGAATGAAATGCGTCTTTGCCAGTCAGGAAGTCGCCCTGCCGTCACAACCTCGCTCGCCTCGCCGCCGCAAAGTTCGAGCACCAGCCGCGCCGCGACTTCCGGCCCCCAAATGGCCGATTGCGGATCGAGCCCGCGCTCGAAGCGGTAGCGCGCATCGCTCTCGATGCCGAGCGCGCGGCCGCTGCGCGCGGTGCGGCTCGCATCGAACAAGGCGACCTCGAGAAACATCTCGGTCGTCGCCTCGGTGCAGCCGCTCGCCTCGCCGCCCATGATGCCGCCGATGCCGTGCAACGCTTTCGAATCCGCGATCACGGTCATCGAGGGATCGAGCGTGTATTCGCGGCCGTCGAGCGCGAGCAGTTTCTCGCCCGGTTTCGCGAAACGCATCGTCAGATCGCCGGCGAGTTTCTTCGCATCGAACACATGCAGCGGCCGGCCGAGATCGTGGGTCACGAAATTGGTGATGTCGACCAAAGCCGAGATCGGCCGCAGGCCGATTGCGAGCAGCCGCTCCTGCAGCCATTGCGGGCTCGGTCCGTTCTTGAGGCCGCGGAAGTAACGCCCCGCGACATAGGGGCAGGCTGTCGGGTCGCCCGCGGAATCGCTTGCCAGATCGATCCGCCATTTGACCGGGCTCTCGAAGCTGCCGGCGACCGGCGATCTGTCGAAAGGCACGAGCTTGCCGGCACCGGCGGCGGCGAGATCGCGCGCGATGCCGTGAACGCCGAGGCAATCGGCGCGGTCGGGCGTGATCGCGATATCGAGCACCGGATCGTCGAGCCCCATCGCTTTCGCAAACGGCGCACCGACCGGCGCATCCGCCGGCAGATCGATGATGCCGTCATGGTCGTCGCCGAGACCCATCTCGCGCGCCGAGCAGAGCATGCCGTTCGATTCGACGCCGCGAATGACGCCCTTCTTGAGCTCGAGCCCGGTGCCGGGAATGCGCGTGCCGGCGGCGGCGAACACGCCCTTCATGCCGGTGCGTGCATTCGGCGCGCCGCACACCACCTGCACGATGCCGTTGCCGGTATCGACCATGCAGACGCGCAGTTTGTCGGCATTGGGATGCGGCTTCGCCTCGGTCACATAGGCAACGGTGAACGCCGCGAGTTCCTTCGCGCGATCCTCGATACCTTCGACCTCGAGGCCGAGTGCGGTCAGCTTCGCGCCGATCGTTTCGATATCGGCATCGGTCGCGAGATGTTTCTTCAGCCAGTCGAACGTGAACTTCATCGGGCGATACCCCCGGTCAGCGAGGGCACGTCGAGCGGCGCAAACCCGTAATGCCGCAGCCAGCGCAGATCGGCCTCGAAGAAAGTGCGCAGATCGGGAATGCCGTATTTCAGCATCGCGATGCGCTCGATCCCCATGCCGAAGGCGAAGCCCTGATAGCGCGTCGGATCGATGCCGCTCATTTCCAGCACCTTCGGATGCACCATGCCGCAGCCGAGAATCTCGAGCCAGTCGCCGTGATTGCCGAGCTTGAGCTCGCCGCCCTTGCGCGAGCAGCCGATATCGACTTCGGCCGACGGTTCGGTGAACGGAAAGAAGCTCGGGCGGAAGCGCAGCGGCAGATCGGGAATGCCAAAAAACGCGCGACAGAAATCGACGAGGCAGCCCTTGAGATGGCCCATATGCGTCGTCTCGTCGATCACCAGCCCCTCGACCTGATGGAACATCGGCGTGTGTGTCATGTCGCTGTCGTTCCGGTAGGTCCGGCCCGGCGCGATGATGCGGATCGGCGGCGGCTTGTCCTTCATGTGCCGGATCTGCACCGGCGAGGTGTGGGTGCGGAGAAGCATGGCGGCCGAAGCACTGTTCGCCGCTCCAGACTCCCCTTCAGCGTCACGGCCGATAGGGTTGGTGTGGCGGCTATCGTTCGCACCATTCTCCGACCCTTCGCTGGCGCGAGCGACAGGGTTGGCGCCGCCGAGGGCAGCAGGGTCGCCGCCATGGACGGCAGGGTTGGAGTGGCGGCTGCCGTCCATGGCGGCCAAATAAAACGTATCATGCATCTGGCGCGCCGGATGATCGGCCGGAATGTTGA
>JBBDWW010000155.1:0-5945 GCA_040902645.1 Dongiaceae bacterium
GCTGGCTCGACTATAACGGCCATATGAGCGAGAGCTTCTATCTGTGGGCGTTCGGTGACGCCACCGACGCGCTGTTCCGCTATATCGGCGTCGATGACGACTACCGCGCCTCCGGCAGCTCGTTCTACACGGTCGAGAGCCACGTCAATTATCACCACGAAGTCGGCGGCGGCGAACCGCTCAAATACAAGACCCAACTCCTCGACCGCGATTCCAAGTGCATGCACATCTTCAATTGGATGCATCACGGCCGGACCGGCGAGCTTCTGGCGACGACCGAGCAGATGCTCCTCCATGTCGACATGAAGGCCGGGCAGGCGTCCACGATGCCGGCGGAGGTGAAAAAGGCGGTCGATGCGGTGATGGCCGCGCATCGGAACCTGCCCAAACCAGAGCAGGCAGGCCGCATCATCGGCATCCGGCGAACCTAGGCGACGGACGACGCGGATGGATTTCGGGCTCACGCCTGAACAGGAAATGATCGTCGATGCGGCGCGCGCCTTCGTCGAGAAGGAGCTTATGCCGCACGAGGACGAGGTCGAGCGCGAGGGCGAGGTCCGCCCCGAACTCGTCCGCGCCATTCGCGACAAGGCGATCGCCGCCGGCTTCTATGCGGCGAACATGCCGGAAGAACTCGGCGGGGCGGGGCTTGATCATGTGAGTCTGACCTTGCTTGAGCGCGAACTCGGCCGGACTTCCTTCGCGCTGCAGTATGCCGTGGCGCGGCCCTCGAACATCCTGCGCGCCTGCAATACCGAACAGACCGAACGCTATCTGAAACCGACGATCCGCGGCGAGCGCGTCGAGTGCCTCGCCATGACCGAGCCGGATGCCGGCTCCGATCTGCGCGGGATGAAGACGCATGCGGTGCGCGAGGGCGACCACTATGTCGTCAACGGCACCAAGCATTTCATTTCCTATGCCGATGTCGCCGACTACATCGTTTTGTTCGCAGCAACCGGCGAGGAACAGACCGCGAAGGGCAGCAAGAAAAAGATCACATCGTTCCTGGTCGACAAGGATACGCCGGGCCTCGACGTGCGGCGCGGCTCGATATCGGTCTCGCATCGCGGCTTCCATCACTGCACGCTGAGTTTTGCCGATACGCGCATACCGGCCCGCAATGTGCTCGGCGAGGAACATAAGGGCTTCGATGTTGCCAATCTGTGGCTGGGTGCGACGCGCCTCACGGTGGCGGCGCAATGTATCGGCCGCGCGCAGCGGGCGCTGCGGATGTCGATCGAATGGGCGGCTACGCGCAAACAGTTCGGCCAGGCGATCGGTAAATTCCAGGGTGTCTCATTCAAGCTGGCCGACATGGCGACCGAAATTGCGGCTGCGGAAATGCTGGCGCTGCATGCCGCCTGGAAGACCGATCGCGGCGTCGCCGAGGATCAGGACTACGCCATGGCCAAACTGTACGCGACCGAAATGCTCGCACGCGTGACAGATAACGCGGTGCAGATCTTCGGCGGCATGGGCCTCATGGAAGAGGTCGGCGTCGAGAAACTATGGCGCGATGCCCGCGTCGAACGCATCTGGGACGGCACCAGCGAGATCCAGCGACATATCATATCGCGCGCGCTGTTGCGGCCGCACGAAAACTGAGCGAGGGCGTGGCATGAGCGAAGCGGTCAAGACCGAGACAAAGGATGGCGTGCTGCTGGTCACGCTAGACCGGCCCAAGGCCAACGCGATCGACTCCCCGACCAGCCGCCGCCTCGGCGAGGTGTTCGCCGCCTTCCGCGACGATCCGGCATTGCGCGTCGCCATACTGACCGGCGGCGGCGATCGGTTCTTTTCGGCGGGCTGGGATCTCAAGGCAGCGGCCGAAGGGCTCGAGGCGGACGAGAATTATGGCGTCGGCGGTTTCGGCGGCATTACGCAGCTCCCGGATCTCAACAAACCTTTGATAGCGGCGATCAACGGCATGGCGATCGGCGGCGGCTTCGAGATCGCGCTGGCGGCCGACATGATGATCGCCTCGGAAACGGCCGTGTTTGCGCTACCGGAAACCCGGGTCGGCGTCATCGCGAACTCGGCCTGCATCCGGCTGCCAACCATGATGCCGCGCGCGATCGCGATGGAATTGATGTTGACCGGCCGTCGCATGAGCGCGGACGAGGCGCATCAATGGGGCCTGGTCAACGACGTGGTAGCACCTGGGAAACTGCTCGATCGCGCTTTTGAGATCGCCCGTGAAATCGTGCGCGGCGCCCCGCTCGCGGTCGCCGGAACCAAGGAGACGGTTCGCGCCTGCGAGGGTAAAAGCATCGCCGAAGGCTATGGCTTGATTGCGGACCGCAAGATCCTCAACTACGAGAAGATGCGCAAGTCGGAAGACGCCATCGAGGGACCGCGCGCATTCGCGGAGAAGCGCGATCCGGTTTGGAAGGGAAGGTAACAGGATGAGCCCCATGCCGATCATCCACCGCGAGACGGTTCTGAAGGAATGGATCGACTATAACGGCCACATGAACGAGGGTTATTACCCCGTCGTGTTTTCGCATGCGGGCGACGAACTGATGGCGATGATCGGTGTCACGCCGGATTACATCAAGTCGACCCAGCTCACATTCTTCACCGTCGAATCGCACATCCGTTTCCTCAAGGAAGTGAAACTCGGCGACAGCCTGACGGTGCGCCTTCAGATCCTGGGCGTGCGCGAGAAAAAGCTGCACCTCTGGTACTGCATGAGCCTGGGCGACGACGGCCCGGAAGTCGCGACGTTGGAATCGATGTGGCTGTTTTACGACGGCAAGGCGGGTACTGTCGGCCCGATCGTCTCCGAGGTGCGGCGTCTGATCGACGAAATGGTCGATGCCCAGGGCGATTTGCCGACGCCGGATGCGGCGGGCCGTCAGATCGTACTCTGATCGGGCGTCGATCAGGCCGGCTCGGTCAACGGCACCGAGAGATAGCAGCCGAACTCTTCGACGAAATTCACGCTGATCCGTGCATGAACCCGACCCTGCCGGTCGTCGAAACTCGCGCGCTCGCCGGACGGAAACACCGCCTCGTGCCAGACCCCGGGATGGATATAAAGCCCCTGCGTGCCGTCGAACCAGAAGGCGACGAAATTCTCCGGCCGGACATCGTCGCCCGGTAACGCCAGGGGCGAGACAAAGGGCTGGCGCTCGCACGGGAAGAAACACTGGCCGCCATCGGGATGGTAGTTCGCATGCCAGATCAAAACCCGCGAACGGTCGGCGTTGACCGTGTCTTCCGAGGCGTCGGACGGAAGGCGGTTCCAGCCCAGCAGATAGCGGTCATTGACCGCATGGTTGCTGCCATAGAGGACATCGCCACGCCATCCGAACTCGAACACGCCTTCGGTGGTGCCGCCCTCGTCGCCGGTGTCGGGATCGACGGGTCGCCAGCCTTGCGCCGGCCAACGCACGATCTCGATTTTCTGCGCGTCGAACGCGTCGACGAGATTGCCATAGCCTTTCAGCGTCCCCGGGGTCGCGCGCACCAGCGGCGCTTCGACGAGCCGCTCGGCGATGCGATCGGGACGGATCAGCAGTTCCGTATCGGGCGCCGTCATGCCGCGCGGCTGCCGATGCGCGGCTGCAGATAGGCGAGTTCCTGCGCCGATTTGGGTCGACGCCAGAGTTCGCAGAGCGCCGCCCATAGGCCGGGGCTCACCGTCGTGCGGTAGGGCGAATCCGCCGGCAGTTGCGCCATCAGCCGCCGATGCGCCTCCGGCAGATTATGGTAGGGGATCGCCGGAAAGAGGTGATGCAGCGCGTGGTATCGCATCCCGACCGGAAACAGCAGCAGGATCAGCGGCGACCATCCGCCGATCGTGATCGTGTCGAGAAGCTGCTGCGCGTGGGTCAGTTCGCCGCCGCGACTGCAGTAGCGGTGCGCCAGCATGTTGCGGAACCAGTTGAGGCCGACGCCGAGCATGCCGAGCAAATAGATCTCGGCGATGATCCACCAATGGAGTGTGGTCGTGGCGATACCGATGATCAGCACGATCATCAAGAGAAAGCAGCCGATCTCTGCCGCGAGCCACCAGCTCCGGTCTTCGTTCGGCGGCAGCTCGCGCCGGTAATCCGGATTGCAAACGTAAGACGAAGCCCGCTCCAGCACCCAGCGCCGCAGCGGGGGGACGATCAGCGACAAAGGCGTCAGGACGAAAAACCGGAAGATCGCGAAGGCGGGCAGCAGAAGAATCTGCAGCAGATAGCGCAGAATGAGTTCGCGCCGCTCGACCCCCATCGGCAGATATTCGCCGTCCTTGGCCGTGCCGTAATGCCGCCGGTTATGATGGTCGCGGTGATTGGCATACATAAAGCTGGGGGTCAGCATCGGCAGGCCGAACAGCACATTCCATACGACCTTGAAGCCGGTCATGTGCCGGGTCGGCATATGGACGATCTCGTGAATGAAAACGCCGGTCCGGAAAATCGCGAACCCGGCGACGAACCACATGACAATCTGCAGCCAGCTGAAATTGGGCTCGGCGAAATAGATGATCGTGGCGCCGACGGCGACCGAATAGGAAATCGCGAAATCGATCCAGTACAGCATCGGCTTGTGGCGGAACAGATCCGCGACGATCAACCGCGCTTCGTCGATGGCGAACTCGCCACTCTCTGCCGGCCTGAATCTGCTCATCTCCGACAACTCCTGTCGCACTGTTCTGCCTTGCGTCCCTTGCCGGCGCCGGGCGCGGGCCCGCATGGCCCAATGTAACCCGCCCACGGCCGGCGACAAGGGTGGTGACGACCCTTCCTGCGGCTCCCTGTTTCCGCACCCGATTCCCGCATCCTTCTTCCGCCCGGGCGGAGCGGGGGCTAGCATGGCGGCTGGCCATTGGCCGCTGCGTTTGGAACCGGTTTACCAGGAGGAGACGCGGCTTATGCTTCGTGCATATGGTTCCCACGGCGACCGGCTGGTCGAACTTCCCATTACAGATTCGGTCCTGCCGGCCGAAGCGATCTGGATTGATGCGCTGGAACCGACCCCTGAAGAGCGCGCAGCGCTCGAACGGACCTGCGGCATCGCTTTGCCCAGCGCGGAAGAGATGAGCGAGATCGAGGAATCGAGCCGCCTCTTTCTCGATAACGGTAAAATTCACATGACGGTGCTCATTCCGATCGCCGCCGAAACCGCCGATCCCAGCACCTCGGAGGCGACGTTCATCCTCGATAAGGACCGGCTGATCACCTTGCGCCATGCCGATCCGCGACCCTTCCAGACCTTCGCCGCTCGCTGCACCAAGGAAGCGGGTTCGCCGATGACCAGCGACCTCGTGACGGTCGCGCTGGCCGAGACGATCGTCGATCGGTTGGCCGATCTCATGCAGCGGGTCGATCGCGAGCTCGATGCGATAGGCCGGCGGATCTTCGGCGACAGCGGGCGCAAGCGCGATCGCAACGGTCTCGCCGAGCGGGAATTCTCTGTCGTGCTGAAACGCCTCGGACGCGCGAACCGGCTCGATTCGATGGTTCGCGACAGTTTGCTGACAATCGCGCGTGTGACGCCCTATCTGCGCCAGCAGGCGGCATCCTGGGCGCATCCTGAGACGATGGGTCGGCTCGAGACGCTGGGTCGCGATATCCGATCGCTGTCGGACTATGACGCGCAGATAAACCAGGAAGTCACCTTCCTGCTCGAAGCCACGCTCGGCCTGATCAGCGTGCGGCAGAACGCGATCATCAAGGTCTTTTCGGTTGCCGCCGTCCTGTTCCTGCCGCCGACCATCGTCGCGTCGGTCTACGGCATGAACTTCGAGAACATGCCCGAACTCGCCTGGCCGCTGGGCTATCCCATGGCCGTGGTGTTGATGATCTTCTCGGGCCTCGGCTGTTACTGGATTTTCAAATGGCGCGGCTGGCTTTGAGCCTCACGGCATCACGCTGCCGCCATTGGGGTTAAGCGTCTGCCCGGTCATGAACGAGGCGCCGGCGCCGGCCAGAAAGACGGCGCTGGAA
>JBBDWW010000156.1:0-5935 GCA_040902645.1 Dongiaceae bacterium
GAAGACGAACAGGCGCTCGATGCATTCGAGCGCGCGCTCGTGGTCAATCCGCAGATGCAGGGTCCGCGGGCGAATGCCGAATATCTGCGCAAGAAGATCGAGGACGGGCAGATTTAGTTTCTGTTGTCGTTGGCCGGCATCAAACCAAGCACCCTCATGGTGAGCCTGTCGAACCATGAGGGCCGCACCCTTGTGCCGCCTCATCCTTCGACAAGCTCAGGATGAGGTCCGCATAAATGCGCTTGCCAAACGGACGCGACACTCACCCGTCCGCGAAAGTGAGTTCGAGCTGAATGCCGTCCGGATCGGTGAGGAAGAGCTGCTGTGCCGCGCGGCCAGGCACCGTCTGGCGGCGATAGGCGATCCCGCCGGCCTCGAGCCGCTTCACCATCGCCTCGATATCCTGCGCCGTGAACGCGATATGGTCGAACGCGCCGGTGCGCGGCGCGCCCGGCGCATCCGCGACGAACAGATGCACGATCGGCCGGTCGCCGGCGTAGAGCCACGCACCCGGGAAATCGAACGGCGGGCGCGGCCCGCTCGTAAGGCCGATGGCGTTTTCATAGAACGCGACCGACCGGCCAAGGTCGGGCGTTCCGATCGTGTAATGGTCAAGCGCCGTAACCGGCATGGGCGCACCTCCGTTCCTGGCCGCCAGTCTAGCCGAGGCCGGCTGGATATGCCCGCGCCTGACTTGGCCGCCGGGTTTTGCTAGCCTCTTTTCGCAAGCCGGGGCAAACGCTGCCAAAACCTGCTCTGGCCGGGAGAAACGTGCCATGACGAGTTCCGTCGAAACCCTGCTCGGAAGCGAGGCGATTGCGGCCCTGATGAATCCGAGACCGGAACAGGCCAAGGGCCTGCCCGGCCGGGCCTATACCGATCCCGAATTCTTCAAGCTGGAACAGACCGATCTTTTCCCGCGCCGCTGGATGTCGGTCGGCGTCGCCGACGACGTGCCATCACCGGGCGATGCGAAGCCGGTTTCGATCGCCGGCTGGCCGCTGGTCCTGGTGCGCGGCCGCGACAGTCAGTTGCGCGTCTTCCTCAATATCTGCCCGCATCGCGGCATGAGCCCGATCGCCGAACCGTGCAAGGGTCTCACCAACATCCGCTGTCCCTGGCACAGCTGGACCTACGATCTCGACGGCGCGCTGATCGCGCAGCCAAATATTGGTGGCGTCGGCGTCAATCGGCAGGACGGGTTCGATCGGTCGGCGCTCGGTTTGCGCGAACTCCGCAGCGAGATCTGGATGAACACCGTGTTCGTCAATATCGACGGCAAAGCGCCGCCTTTGTCCGAGCATGTCGGGCATTTCGAGCGTTATTTCGCCGAGTATGATTTCTCACTGCTTCGGCACGGCGGCCATCACGAGCTCGACATTCCGGCGAACTGGAAGCTCACCGTCGAAGGCGGCATCGAGGACTATCATCTGCCCTGGATCCATTCGCAGATCTTCAGCGGCCGGCCGAACTGGTGGGGCCGCTCGGTGATCGAGGGCACGATGGTCGGCACCGAAAGCTGCATCCCGCAGGCCGACGACGGAAACCTGATCAATACGCGGTCGGCCACGCTGCCGAAATTTCCGAACCTGAAACCGGAAAGCCGCGACATGGGTAATTTCGTGTGCCTCTTCCCCAATCTCGGAATCACGGTTCTGACCGACCATATCGCGGTGACGCAGTTCATGCCGCAGGCGGCCGACCGCACGCATTACCGCAAGGATTATTACTTCGTTGGCGACGAAGCGGGCTCGGGTGCGGCCTATGCGGAATCCCGCCAGGCGGTTTCCGACGGCTGGAAGCAGATCAACGCGCAGGACGGGCCGCTGGTCGAGGTGCTGCAGAAGAATCACGCGATCCGCGACCGCGCCGGCATCGCGAACCGCTTCTCGCCGGCCTGGGAGGGCGCGGTGCAGCGCTTCCAGCAACTCGTCGTCGAGACGATGGCGGCGTAGGCGATCTCCGATCGCAGGTTGGATAAAATCGTCAAGCTTTCACGCGGGCCTTATTGTTGTTCCAATATAGTAGAGCCCGTTTCGTCACGCCTGAGAGTCACGGGCGGCAAGCCGGGATGAGAATGCTCCATAAGTGGCGACGCAGAATGGCACAATGTAGTTAAGGACGATTTTCACCCAAGGCATTGGGCCGCCGGTGGCGATGATGTCGCCCTGGTTAATTCCGCTTAGAATCGATCCCACGATGGCACCGGTGATCAGCGATCTTCGGAGCGCGCCGCCACCCAGCGCCAGTCCAACGAATTCAGCTCTCCTCATTTCCAGCTTCCTACACGAGCGCGTGCCGATCGCCAGACAATTGGCCTGCCAGTAGCATCCCGCTAAGCAGGGTTTTCCGCGACGCGGCCGGCTGCTTTACTTCAAAGATCTGCGGTGACGAGATCATGAAGACCAATAGAACGGTCGCAGATATATGATACGCGCGCTGTCGATGGATCGTATGATGTGAAGATACGGCAGAGGTGCTTTCGCCATGAGAAAACCGCAGAAAGATGTTGAGGTCAAGGTTCGGGCGCTAGACTTGACGACTCTGCCCGAGGAGAATCCGAGCCCGGTGCTCCGGGTCGATCCGACTGCCGGAATTCTCTACGCGAACACAGCCGCCCGCACGTTGCTTGGCATGAGACCCGGTGAACGCCTGACCAGCGATCTTGCTGCGAATGTTGCCCAGGCATGGCAAGGCGGCGACCCCGTCAAGTACCAGACGAGCGCTGACAAAAATGTCTACATGTTCACGATCGTCGCCGTGCCGACCGAGGGGTATCTCAATCTCTACGGGCGCGACATCACGGACGAAGCGGCCGCGCGCGAGGCCGCGGAGGACCTCGCCCGGTTTCCCGACGAGAATCCCAATCCAGTCATGCGAGTATCAATGGACGGATCGGTGCTCTTCACGAACCGGCCGGCGCGCAGGGTTGACGGTCTTCTCACCAGCAGCGGCCA
Source organism: Dongiaceae bacterium (assembly GCA_040902645.1). GTDB lineage: Bacteria > Pseudomonadota > Alphaproteobacteria > Dongiales > Dongiaceae > JAWXBK01. The sequence goes on from JBBDWW010000156.1 coordinate 2,958, forward strand.
GCTCGGTTCCGCTGAACTCGGCGCTGCCGTTCAAATGGCCGCCGGCGAGTACCGCAGCCGGCTCGTCGAAATTGATTTCCATGGCCAGTGCTTTGAATTCTTTCTGACGCCGATCGAGAAGCGCGGCTATATCAACATCTATGCAAGGGAAACCACCGTTGAACGCAGGGCCCAACTGGAAACAAAAAACCTTGCCAAATTTCCGGGGGAAAATCCCAATCCAGTGCTTCGGGTCGAGCGATCCGGAGAGGTGCTTTATGCCAACTTGTCGGCGCAAAAGCTGGAAGGACTGTTGTTGAAATCACAAAGCCGACTAAACGACTCGATAAGCATGGTCGTCGAAGATGCGTTTCGACTAGGTCAGCATCGTCATGTTGAATTCAGTGCTGGCGATCATCTCTATGCCTTTGCTGTCACTGTTGTGCCCGGCGAGCCCTACATGAACCTCTATGGTCGCGAGATCACCGAGGAGCGGCGCGCCAGCCTCGAAGTCCTTCGTATAAAGAATTTCAACCAAGGAATCCTCGATAACCTGACGAACGGCATTATCACTCTAGACGACGATTTAAAAGTGACCTCGGCTAATCCGGCGATCGACCGAATATTTGGAATTGGCGCCCAGACTTTTTTGGGGCGAGGTATTGTGGATTTTGTCGGTGAGGCGAACGGCTGGATTGTCGATGCGGCTCGGGCTGCGCTCGGCGGCGTCGATGCCATCGCATTGCTCGATCGGGAGTTTATTGCGCCCCATCTGCAGCGCGTGTCGATCAACATGACGGCGGTTCCATTCAAGGCAAAGGAACCCGGCTTCTCCGGTGCGCTTCTTGTCTTCGAAGACATCACGCGCGAGATTCGCATGAAGGGTACGATGGTGCGCTTCATGTCCGATACGGTTGTCCAGCGGTTGCTCGATGCCGGTGACGGAATTCTCAGCGGTACGACCCAGGACGTGTCGATCCTGTTCTCGGACATCCGAGGATTCACCAGTCTGTCGGAGCGCATCGGTGCAACTGATATGGTGAAGGTTCTTAATGCCTATTTTTCCGACATGGTCGATGTCGTATTCGAGAACAATGGGACGCTCGACAAATTCATCGGCGATGCGATCATGGCCGTGTTCGGCGCCCCGTTCCAGAGCCCCGATGACGCGGACAATGCTGTGAAGGCGGCGATCGAAATGATGCATCGATTGAAGCTCTTTAATAAAGCACGGCATCTCGACGGGATCTCGACGATCGATATTGGCGTCGGCATTGACACTGGGTCGGTGATCGCGGGAACGATCGGATCGCCGAAGCGCATGGAATATACCGTGATAGGTGATCATGTGAATCTTGCCTCACGGATTGAATCGATCAACAAGGTCTACGGCACCAACATTTTGATTAGCGAATTTACCAAGCAGCGGCTCAAAAGTGATTTCAAGTCGCGCGAGATCGATATGGTACGAGTTTCGGGGATCGAAGAACCGGTCCGGATCTACGAAGTATTGGAGTTTCATACTGGCGAGTCGTTTCCTAATCTTGACGAGTGCGTGGCGGCATTTGCACTGGGACTTGAGTGCTACCGCGCTCGGGCATGGAAGGACGGCGCCAACGCGTTCGCGCAGGCGCTGAATTTCAATCCCGGCGATCGCCCGACTCAGATTTTCCTCAGCCGATGCTGGGGATATTTGGCGCGGGCACCGCAAAGCGACTGGGCGGGGGTGACAGACCTCACGAAATAGGCTGTCTCGTTATGCGGCCTGCATTAGTGCGGGCGCTTCGGATGATGCGGCAGAAATTGTGCTGATGCTAACGCGCGCTCTACAAACTCGCTATGGCGTGACCGCATCGCGCGTTCGATGTCGGGTTCATAACCCCAGTTGCCGAGCCAGCCCGCCGGTCCGAGGGCGGCATAAAGATCCCAGACCGGAAGCGCGGCGATATCCAGCGAACGATGGGCGCGCGAGAGATAGCGCGCGGTCAGCCGGTCGGCATGTTCCATGCCGAGGCTCCATGCCAGTTCGAATCGCGCATTGCCCAGTTCGGCCAGCGGGTCGCCGATGCAGGAATCTTCCCAATCGATCGCGCCTGCGATTTTGCCGCCGCCGGCATCGTCGCGCCAGATCACGTTGCCGGCCCAGAAATCGCCATGCAACAAGGCGGGCGGGTTGAGTCCGGCCGGCGGCGTGGCGCGCGCCAGCGCGGCGCGTATGCGCGATTCGGATAACGTTTCGTCCGGTTCGGCTGGTGGATGCGCCAGATCGGCGGCAAGCCGTCGCTCGATTCGCGGCATGAAGGAAAAATCGGGCCGGTGGCCGTCGATCCGGTGCAGTCTCGCGAGATAGTCCGCCATCGCCTCGGCGAGGGCGGCCGGCTCCGCCGAATCAGCTGCCGCCTCTCCCTCGATATGGTCGACGACGAGCACCGGTGTCGGGAAGATGTTGCCGCCGGGGTCGAGATGGACCGGCCGCGGTACCGCCATACCCTCGGCAAGAAGCAGCGTCAGCAAACGAAACTCCTGTGCGGCGATATCGGGGTTGGCGGCAAGATCGCGCGGCCCGTGCCGCCGCACAACCAGGTGCCGTCGCGCACCGGCCCCTGTCTCGATCTCGAGTCGGGTCGTTTCGGCCGATACGCCGCCCGAGAGAATTTCGGTCGCGCGCAATTGCCAGGTGGGATCGATCGCCCGGACCAAGCGGATGAAGCGCGCTTCGATCGCGGGGTCGATCACGGTATCCAGCTAACCACTCACGCCTTTCGAATCGAGACCTCGACGCCGTGCACCGCGGTCGATGCGCCCATATCGGCCTTGAGACCCGGATTGAGCGCGTTGATGTTCGCGCGCAAAGCCGAATTCCGCACCCAGCGGCTCTTGCCGCCGAGCGCGACGCCGCGCGGAATCACATTCTCGATGCGCACCGGAATCGAGAGGCTGGCGATCGAGGTCTCGAAGATCGCCATGTCGCCGTCGGCGAGGCCGAGCGCGGCGGCGTC
>JBBDWW010000157.1:0-5924 GCA_040902645.1 Dongiaceae bacterium
CCGGGAGCGTTGCCATGACCGCCCAGCCCCGCCCCGCCGACCGGGAAATCGCCGCCGAAGGTCCGCGACCGGACATCCGGTTCGACGCCGGCCGCCACCCGCGCGCCAAGATCGGCTATGTGTTGCTCGCGACCGAGCAGACCATCCAGGACGACGCCATGCGCCTGCGGCCCGAGGGTGTCGGGGTGCATTTCGCGCGGGCCGCCATCCCCGACAGTATTACCAACGCGACGCTGGCCGCGCAGGCCGATCTGCTGGCCGACGCCGCCGCCACTCTGCTGCCCGACGGCAGTCTCGACGTCGCCTGTTACGCCTGCACGTCCGGCAGCCTGGTCATCGGCGAGGAGCGCGTGTTCCAGGAGCTGCGCAAGGGCGCTCCGAACGCCAAACCGACCTCGCTGATCACCGGGGTCATTCGAGCATTGCGGGCCCTCGGCGCCCGCCGGCTCTCGGTCGGTACCGCCTATCTTGACGAAATCAACGCCCGCGAGGCTGTCTATCTCGAACAAGCTGGTTTCGAGGTGCTCGCGATCGAGGGGCTGCGGCTCGAGCGCGACAGCGACATGGTGCGGGTTGCCCCGGATTATCTGGCCGAGTTCGCCGCCTCGCTTGATCGGCCGGACGCCGATGCCGTGTTCGTCTCCTGCGGTGCCCTGCGCATGCTGGACGTCGTCGATTCCATCGAAAAGCACCTTGGAAAACCTGTCGTCTGCTCCAACCAGGCGATGATCTGGGACACGCTGCGGCTGGCCGGTATCCGCGACCGGATCGAGGGATACGGCCGGCTGTTCCGCGAGCATTGAGCGGCATGCCTCGAGGCTCCGACCGGCCGCCCCGCCGGGCCGATCCTGAAACGATCTATGCCGAGATCCGCGATCGCATCTGCCTGCTGGTCTACCCGCCGGGCACGCGGCTGCGCGAGGGCGCGCTCGCGGCCGAATTCGGCGTCAGCCGCACCCCGATCCGGCAAATCCTTCAGCGCCTCGCCTTTCTCGGCCTGGTCGAGGTCCGAAACGGCGTCGGCACCATCGTGACCGAGCTCGACCGGACGGAGATCGTCGATCTCTACCGGATGCGGCTCAAGGTGGCGGAACTGATCGGCGAGATGTCGCCACGTCCGGTGACGGTGGACCAGATTCGGGACGTCGGCGCGCTTTTGGTCCGCGCCCGCGCGCTCGAGGGGCGCTTCGATGCGCGCGAATACTGGCAGATCAATCACCGGATGCATTTCATCATCGGTGCGATCATCGGCAATGCCGGCCTTCGCCGCATGTGGGATCAGTTCTACTTCCAGGTCGCGCGCGTCTGGTACGGGGTCATCCGCGAACTCGGGCCCGAAACCGCCCGGATGCTTGTCGAGGAGATCGGCGACGTATTGCGGGCGATGCGCGAGAACGATGCGGCCGCGATCGGTTTCATCCAGCGCAACTACATCGCATACGGGCTGAAGCGCGTGCTTGCCGAGCATGGCGACGGAACGGTGACTTCAGCGGACCGCAGCGCCGGCACTTTTCCTTGAGCGATTACTTTTTCCGGCCGTTCTCTTCTGCGACCCGCGCGACCAGCCGCTCGGCGACGCGGGCCGAGAGGAACGGCGTCACATCGCCATTGAGCCGGCCAATTTCCTTGACCAGGCGGGAGGAGATGAACTGGTGGCGTTCCGATGCCATCAGAAACACGGTCTCGATCGCCGGTTCGAGCCGCGCGTTCATCGCGGCCATCTGAAACTCGTACTCAAAGTCGGATACGGCGCGCAGGCCGCGGATCACCATCCCGGCGCCCACGGCCTTCGCGAAATGCATCAGCAGCGTGTCGAACGGCCGCACCTCGATATTGCGACCGTGATTGAGGCTCTCGATTTCGGCCTCCAGCATCGCCACACGCTCATCGAGGATGAAAAGCGGCCCCTTGCCGGAATTGATCGAGACCGCGATGACCAGCCGGTCGACGAGGCGCGAGGCCCGCCGGATCACGTCCATATGGCCATTGGTGATCGGATCGAACGTGCCCGGATAGAGCGCGACTCTTGGCTCCGCCATGTCTTCCCCACCATGATTTCCGGCATCGCGCTAAACGCCGCTTCGATGCCCCATCTCGCGAGCAAGTTAGCGGATTATTGCAGTTGCGAAAAGACTTGGGTGCGGCGCGGCAGGCGTCGATCGGCATTGCCCAAAAACAAAGCGCCGCGGTCGTTTCCGACTGCGGCGCTAAGCCGGACCGGCGGAAAGCCGCCGGGATTGTCGAACCCTTTAGGCGACGACGCGGCGCTGCTGGCCTTCGAGCGCACTGGTCGGGCGAATGCCCCCCGAGGGCTGCTGGTCCGACCGCTGCCACGACGAAAGCTGCAGTTTGTCGATCTCGAGCTCGTGGATCCGGTCGGCCTGGTTCCAGATCTGCTTGGCCTGCTGCTGGGTGAGGATCTTCAGGCGCTCTATTTCGGCGACCAGCGGCTTCTGCCCGAACTTGCCCAGCTTCCAGCCCAAGGCGGTGCCAACGAACATGCCCGCGAGGATTGCCGGGGCGCTGTAAAGGATCAGCTCGATCATTGTTTTGGCCTTCTCGTCCCTTGAGGCAGTCTAACCCGCCCCTGTCTGTTTCGATGTCGATGCAGACTGGCCCGTCCGGGTCGCAGGCATGGGCCGTGCCCTGCGATCCGTATTCCACCCAGCGTGCGACGGCCCTTTGCCCTGCCCCCGCAATCTCGATGGTGAAGCCATAGTATAGTATTCGTCAGTATAGGTCTCGCGAAATCGACACTATACGGTTGCCGCGACGGCACGTCGCAATTTCGCACATCCCGGGGCCAGGGTGCGGTACCAGGGCACCTTCGGCTCCCGGTTATGCAGACCTTATTAATATAACGATTATAATCATATACGGCGCCTGTCTAATGTATTTATGCAGCCCAGTAAAACGGACTTGCCCCGGCTCCAAAGGTATAGGGTCGCCTCACGGTAGCGTGACCAGGCGATAACATAACGGGAGATGCAGCAGAGACGGAGGCCCGCTCGACGGAGGTCAGAACGTTCCTCCCGCCCGGTCGGCAGTGGCCCGGTGAGGCGCCTAGTCGAACTTGAAAACCATCAAAAGATAGATCGCGAGAACGGCAATGAACGCCGGTATCCCCAGCAGCGCCCACCATCGAAAAAGCCGCGATGCCACGGCCGGCAGCGGCGTCCCCTGCTCGGCTGCAGCCCGGGCCATGCGGGCTAGCCGTATCTGGATCCAAACGACCGGCAGCCAGCATCCACCCGCCAGGGCATAGAGGACGTAAGTCCCGATCAGCCAACTTGGCCACGGGTCATGGCCGCCTGCCACGATCAGGCCGATCCCGGTCAACGGCTGGGCCACGACCGCGGATGCCGTGAAAAGGAAATCGGCGATTACGACATGGCGCAGCGTCACGGCGAGGCTCTGCACGTCCCGGGCCCACCATGCCATCGCCATGAAATACGCGATCCCCAGACCGGTACCGAACAGCACGGCGGCCGAGATGATATGGGCCGTCAGCAGGATACCGTAGCCCCACACGGTCTATCGTTCGCGTTCAATGGCGAGGACGACGAGGATCGCCGTGCCAACCAGAAACGGCTTCCAGATGCTCAAGAGCCACCCCCAGAGATGGTCGCTGATACGGACATCCAACCAGAACCAGGCAAAACTCATGACGATGTTCACCGCGAGCAGAGCCAGCATGGCAAGCCCTGCACCGATAACCCACCGCCGCAAAAGAAAGCCCAACCCGGCCGCAATATGAATGAACGGATCGGCGATGGTGATTGTCCAACCAACGGCATCCGCGCCGTCAATTTCAATCGTTCGCCAACTTTGCAACATGACGGGATAGGCAAGTATGAGGGTCAGCACGCCTTCATACAGCCAATACAAACCCAAAACGGTCCGCAGCAGCGGTTTCAGAAAATAGAGCCGCGCATGCCACCGATCCTCGACTGTCGCCGGTTCGGCGAACAGCCCGTCGCGCAACGGCGCGGCATCCCTCGGCAGTCGCCGCGGCTGGTCGGCGGCGACGACATAGGAACCGGCTTCCATCTGTGCGATCGAGGTGGTGCGAAAGGCCGTCGGTACGCCGAGCCAGCCCATCGCATCGCCGAACTTCGCCGCGAGGCGAAACATAGAAACCGGAAACGCGATCGTTCGAACGGGCCCGAATCCAAGCCATTGCCGTAATGTCAGCACGACCTCTTTGAGTGTCATACGTACGGGCCCGGCAACAGGAACGATAGCGCGTGACGGTGCACCGGGCCCGACCATCGCAACGACAGTTCGCACGAAATCACGCATCAGGATCGGCTGTAATTGATGGCCGCCATCGGCCGTCAGCGGGATCAGGCCCGGCAAGCCTGCCAGCCCACGCATCAGGGCGGTGCCACCATAGCTGCCACGCCCAATAACGAGGGAAGCGCGCAGGATCACCCAGTCGAGATCGGTTGCGGCGAGTGCCTCGTCGCCCGCGCGTTTGGTTCGGGCATAGTCGGTGTCCGCGGTTTCGATGCCCAGCGCCGAGATTTGCACAAAGCGGCGCACGCCTTCCTGTCGGCAGGCTTCGTACAGCGCGATCATTGAATCCACGTGGATGCGCCGCAACCGGTCGCGCCGCGTCGCCTGCAGAACGCCAACGGTGTTTACGACCGCATCGATGTCTTTAAGCCGCGGACGCCATGTCTCCGGGGAAGTGTCGCTATTGAAGTCGCAAGCAATCCACTCGAGCTGAGGCAGAATGCGGCGCGCAAAAGTCAGGTCGCGCCCCGCGCCAACGACCTGATGGCCGGCTGCAACGAGCCCGACTGCGATATGCGATCCGAGAAATCCGTGCGCGCCGGTGACGAGGATACGCATCGGCACGTGACCTTCGCCGACGCGTCCGCTTACTCGGCCGGCGGTGCGTCGTCGGAACCCGGATCCAGCGGTTCGACGCCATCGGGACCGTCGTCGGCGTCGGTCGTGCCGCCCTCCTCCGCGCCCTCGGCCTCGCCGAGATCGGGCAGATGGGCGACCGAGACCACCGTCTCGTCCTCATCCACGCGGAAGATGACCACGCCCTGGGTCTTGCGGCCGGCGATGCGCACGTCGTCGACCGGGCAGCGAATGAGCTGCCCCGCATCGGTCACCAGCATGATCTGGTCGCTGCTGCTGACCGGGAACGATGCCACGACCTCGCCGTTGCGCTTCGAGGTCTCGATATTGGCGATGCCTTGCCCGCCCCGCCCGGTGATCCGGTACTCGTAGGCGGAACTGCGCTTGCCGAAGCCCTTGGCCGTCACGGTGAGGATCATCTCTTCAGCGGCTTCGAGTGCGGCAAAGCGTTCGACCGGCAGCAGATTGAGTGCATCGGCCTCGACCTCGCCTTCCTCGCCGGCGCGGCGGCGCGCGTTCGCCATGCGGATGTAGCCCTCGCGTTCCGCGGTATCGACATCGACATGATCGAGGATCGACATCGAGATGACGCTGTCGCCCTCGCCGAGGCGGATGCCGCGCACGCCGGTCGAGGTGCGGCCGGTGAAGACCCGCACGTCCGGCACTCCAAAGCGGATGCATTTTCCGAGCTTGCCCGCGAGCAGCACGTCCTGGTTTTCACCGCAGACCCGCACGTCGATCAGACTGTCGCCCTCGTCAAGCTTCATGGCGATCTTGCCGTTGGCCATGACGTTGACGAAATCCGAGAGCTTGTTGCGCCGGACATTGCCTGTCGCCGTCGCAAACATCACGAACATGGAATCCCAGCTCGCCTCGTCCTCGGGCAGCGGCATGACAGTCGAGATCTTCTCGTTCTCGCCGATCGGCAGCAGGTTGATCAGCGCGCGGCCGCGTGCCTGCGGCGTGCCCTGCGGCAGGCGATAGACCTTGGTCTTGTAGACCATGCCCGCGGTCGAAAAGAACAGAACCGGGGTGTGCGTATCGGCGAC
>JBBDWW010000158.1:0-1840 GCA_040902645.1 Dongiaceae bacterium
CGACGTGCACGGGAAGAACCATCACCGCGACGGCAGCATCGGGCACCACGTGCCGCGGTTCGAACTGCTGCGCTCGGACGGATCGCGGCGCGAATGCAGCGCGGACGACGAGGCGGGGCTGTATCGTGCGACCGTGGGCGGGCTCGGCCTCACCGGGCTCGTCACGTGGGCGGAGATTCGCCTGCAAAGGGTGGCGGGGCCGTGGATCACGCAGCGCGCCGTGCGCTTCGCGTCGCTGGACGAGTTCTTCTCCCTGAGCGAAGCGCTTGAGCGGCAGCATCAATACATCGTCGCCTGGCTCGATTGTTCGGCGCGGCGCACGCCGCAGGCGCGGGGAATTCTCGACGCGGGCGATCACGCCGAGTCGCCGGGGACGCTCGCGGCGAGGCGAGCGTTCTCCTTTCCGCTGACACCTCCGTTTTCGCTGGTGGGCGGACTGACGCTGCGCGCGTTCAACGCGCTCTACTACCGCCTTCCCCGCCCTGCGCGCGTATCCTGCGACTCGTTCTTCTATCCCCTCGACGGTATACGCAACTGGAACCGCATGTACGGGCGGCGGGGCTTCTTCCAGTACCAGTGCGTGGTGCCGGAGGGCGCGGCCGGCCGCGGCGCGCTGGGCGCGATCCTTTCCCGGATCGGCGCGAGCGGGCAGGGGTCGTTCCTCGCGGTCCTGAAGCGTTTCGGCGCTGCGCCCGCGGTCGGCTTGCTGTCCTTTCCCCGGCCGGGCACCACCCTCGCGCTCGACTTCCCGAACCGCGGCGGGAGCACGCTGGAGCTTCTCGCCGGCCTGGATGGCCTCGTTGCCTCTGCCGGCGGGCGCGTCTATCCGGCGAAGGATGCGCGCATGTCGCCGCAGTCGTTTCGGGCGTTCTATCCCGAATGGGAAGCGTTCTGCGCCTTCGTCGACCCGAAGTTCTCGTCGAGCTTCTGGCGCAGAGTGACCGGCGGGGCAGCGATGCCGCTGCGGCATGCATGAAGGTGCTGATCGTCGGCGCCACTTCGGCGATCGCGGAGGCGACCGCCCGCGTATGGGCGGCGCGGGGTGATTCGCTCTACCTCGCCGCGCGCCGCGAGGCCTTGCTGCAGGCGTGCGCGCAGGATCTGCGCCTGCGCGGCGCAAGCGCCGTCGGCTTCGAGCGCTTCGACGTCCTGGAGCACGCCGCGCATGACGCGATGCTGCGCCGGGCCGCGGATTTCCTGGGCGGCATCGACTGCGCGCTGCTGGCGCACGGCACGCTCGCGGATCAGGCGGCCTGCGCCGCCGATCCCGCGCTCGCGGTGCGCGAGATCGAGCTGAACGGCCTCGGCACGGCCGCGCTGGTGCTGCGCATCGCCCAGCGCTTCAGAGACCAAGGCAAGGGCTCGATCGCCGTGCTCACGTCGGTCGCCGGCATGCGGGGTCGTGCGAGCAACTACGTCTACGGCTCGGCAAAGGCCCTGGTATCGACGCTGCTGAGCGGCCTGCGCCAGGAGCTGCATGCGCGCGGCATAGCGGTCGTCGACATCCGCCCCGGATTCGTCGACACGCCGATGACGGCGTCCTTCGCCAAGGGTCCGCTGTGGGCGAGCCCCGCGCGCATCGCGCGCGACATCGCGGCGGGGATCGACCGCGGCGCGGCGGTCGTGTATGCGCCCTGGTTCTGGAAGTGGATCATGCTGGTGATCCGGCACATTCCCGAGTTCGTTTTCGTGCGCATGAAGCTGTGATCATCGTTACCGGCGCGGCAGGGCTGGTCGGCCAGAACCTCGTGCTCATGCTGCGGGAGCTGGGCCGCAAGGAAATCGTGGCGATCGACAAGCACGCGGGCAACCTCGAAGTGCTGAGGACGCTGGTGCCCGA
>JBBDWW010000158.1:1940-5861 GCA_040902645.1 Dongiaceae bacterium
TGATCCGCGCATCGGGCATTCCCTGCTGCATCCTGCGTCCGACGCTGATGTTCGGCTGGTTCGATCCGAAGCACCTGGGCTGGCTCGCCCGCTTCATGGAGAAGACCCCGATATTCCCGATTCCGGGTCACGGACGGTACCTGCGCCAGCCGCTCTACATCAGGGACTTCTGCCGGGCGCTCGCCTGGGCGATCGAGCACCGGCCCGCCGGCGCCGTCTACGACGTCGTCGGGGCGCAACGCATCGACTATGTCGACATGATCCGCCTGATCAAGAAGGTGAAGGGTCTGCGGACCTGGATCGTGCCTATCCCGTTCGCGCTGTTCCGGGGGCTGCTCAAGGCGTACGCGCTGTTCAGCAGGCAACCGCCGTTCACCGCCGACCAGCTCGAGGCGCTGGCGGCCGGCGACGACTTCCGGGGCGTGGATACCGAAGCCGCGTTCGGCTTCCGCCAGACGCCGTTCGAAGCGGCGATCCGCGAGTCGTACTGCCACCCCAGGTATAGTCGCGTGCTGGTCGAGCGATGACCGCAGCCCGCACGGCCGCCGTCTTGGGCGCGGGGCCCATGGGCCTCGCCGTCGTGTACGAGCTGCTCAAGCGCGGATGGCGCGTGGATCTCTACGAGCGCGACGAGCGCATCGGCGGGATGTCGGCCTCGACCGATCTCGACGGCCTGAAGATCGAGCGCTACTACCATTTCATCTGCAAGCCCGATAGCGCGCTGTTCGAGTACCTGCGGGAGCTGGGCATCGAGGACAAGCTGCGCTGGGCGCAAACGCGCATGGGCTTTTATTTCGACGGCCGGCTGCACGACTGGGGAAACCCGATCGCCCTGCTGAAGTTCCCCGGGCTCGACCTCGCCACGAAGCTGCGCTATGGCGCGCACGTCTTCCTGACCAAGGGCGTCTCCGACTGGCGCAAGCTCGACCAGGTGGCCTGCACGCCCTGGCTGAAGAAATGGGTGGGCGAACGCGGCTACGACGTGCTGTGGCGCAGCCTGTTCGAGCTCAAGTTCTTCGAGTACCAGGACAGCCTCTCGGCCGCCTGGCTGGGAACGCGGATCAAGCGCGTCGCGTTGTCGCGCAAGAGCCTGTTCACCGAAGTGCTGGGCTATCTCGAGGGCGGCTCCGATACGCTGCTCGACGCCATCGAGCGGCGCATACGCGAGCTCGGGGGACGGATTCTGCTCAACTCGGCGGCGGAGCGGATCGAGATCGACGCCCAGGGCGAGCTGCGCGGCATCCGGGTGAACGGCGAGCTGCGTGCGTACGACAACGTGATCTCGACGATCCCGCTGCCCTATCTGGCCAAACTGGCGCCGGGCCTGCCGGAAGCGGAGCGGCGCAAGATCGCGGCGATCGTCAACATCGGCGTCGTCTGCGCCGTGTTCAAGCTGCGCAAACCGATCACGCGCAATTTCTGGACCAACATCAACGACCCGGCGATCGCCATCCCGGGCCTGATCGAGTACTCGAACCTCAACCCGCTGCCGTGCTCGGTGGTCTACGCGCCCTTCTACATGCCCGTGACGCACCCGAAGTACCGGCTGCCGCGTGAGGCGTTCATCGAGGAAGTCCAGGGGTATCTCGCGAGGATCAACCCGCAGTTCGAACCGTCCTGGGTGCTCGCCGCGAACGCTTTTCGCTACGAGTTCGCGCAGACGGTGTGCACGCCGGGCTTTTACGCCGCGTTGCCGCCGAAGAGGAGCGCCGTGCGCGGCCTCGTGCTGGCGGACACCTCCCACTACTACCCCGAGGACCGGTCGATTTCCGAGAGCATGCGCCTGGGCCGCGAACTGGCCGGGATCGCCGCGGAAAGCAGCCGGCAGGCGTGAGGCGCCAGTTCGCCGGATTCCTCGTCGCCGGCGGCATCGCGGCGGCGGCCAACGTGGGGTCCCGGATCCTGTTCAGCCGGCTCGTCGGCCTCGAGCTCGCGGTGATCCTCGCCTACCTCGTCGGCATGACGGTGGCGTTCGTGCTGATGCGCTCGGCCGTCTTTCCGCCCTCCGCCGCGCCTATCGGGCGGCAGGTGGCCCTCTTTGCCGCGGTCAATCTCGCGGCGCTCCTGCAGACGCTCGTCGTCACGCTGCTGCTCGCGCGCTGGCTGCTGCCCGCCGCGGGACTTCGATCGCACGTCGAGGAGATCGCCCATGTCGCCGGCGTATGCGTGCCGATCGTGACCAGCTTCTTCGGGCACAAGTACCTGTCGTTCAGGTGAACGGACGGCGCAAGGCGCGCGAGGCGCCGAACAGGCCACCGCCGAGCACAGCCCACATGTGGCCTTCGGTACTGTCCCACAGGAAATCGCTGAACAGGCTGCCGACGGCGAACGCAAGAACAAAGCCCTGCGCGAGCTCGGCGTAAACGCCGGACAGGCGGCCGGCGCACCGGAACGCAGCAACGAGCATGGCGATGAAAAGGGCCAGCCCGATTGGCCCAAGCTGAACCGCCAGGTGAACGTACTCGTTGTGCGGGTGATCGCGGTCGCGATTGTGCATGAATGCGTCATCGCCCTCGGTCGCCTGGTGGAAAGCCTCCGCCCACCCGCCGGTCCCGGCGCCGAGCAAGGGGTGCTGCGCCATCCATTGCGCCGAGCGCTTCCAGAAATGAAAACGAGAGCCGATGGACGTGTCGCCCGGATGCGCTTGAAGGCGATAGTCGCGCGCCTCTTCGGCAGCCTCGTTGATTCGCTTCTGGAACATCGGTGCCCACTGGTAGGCGGCCCCCAGAAGCATGCCAAGACCGAGCGCCGCGGCGACGAGTCCCTTCACGGACCAGCGCGAGTACGCGAGCCAGAGGACCAGCACCGCCATGACCACGTACCCGGTGCGGCCCTGGACAGCGAACCACACGTTGACGGCCGCCAGAAGGGCGACGATCGCGAGCGCCCATCGCCGCCACCCGGCACTGCGCAGCGCAACGACGGCGGAACCGAAAGCAAGCAAGCTCATGACGAAGCCATGGGTGATGTGATTTTTCAGCAACACGGCGTTCTCCTCGCTGGAGAAGCCGCGCTCGTCGACGTAGACGAAGAGGCCCAGCTGCACCGCGAAGGACAGACAAAGCAGCACCAGCGAGGACGCAAAGAAGAACCAGAGCAGGCGCTCCCGCCAGCCCTCTTCGGTGAACAGGAACACGGCGATGCCGAACAGCGCCAGTTCGCGATACTTGATGACCGCGCCGAATGCATCGGCGGCGGGAGCCAGCGACCAGGAGACGCCCGCCAGCAGCGCCGCAAGGAGGAGCAATCCCAGCCACGCGGCGGGTTCGGCACGAACGGCTTGCGCGGTCGCACGCCATCGCCCGGAGAGCGCCCAGAAGAGGAAGGCAAGCACCGCAAACGAGTTGGTTGCCGCGGTGGACAGCGGCAGGGATGCGGCCGTCACCAGCAGGCAGGCGCGCGCGATATTCAGCATGCGGGCTGCATAGCCGGATCGCGCCACGGGGGCGGGCTGCGCCGCGCTCGCTCGGCCGGGATTCACGGGCGACATTTGAACCGCAAAGGCGAGGCTTGCGCAATTCGAGTTCGCCGAGGCCCGCGCATACAATGCCCGCTGCCGGATCGGCCGGCGGCTCGGGCGAGGAGGAAAGTCCAGTGCAGGCGGTGCACACGCTCTCCAAGGCGCAAATCCTGCGACTCGCGGTGCAAAAGCGCGCCACCGGGGAGCTTTACGATCCGGGGCTGGCGCAGACCGAGGAAACGTTTCTCGGCTCCATCGATCGCTTCTGCGACATCGCCGTCGCGTTCCGGCATGCGCGCCGCGTCCTGGACGTGGGCTCGGGAAACGGCCTCCTGCTTGCGGTGCTCAAGCTGTTGGGGCACGAAGTGCACGGGGTGGATATTTTCGATCGCAGCGCCGACGACATCTATGTCAGGCACGGCATTGCCTTCACGGTCTGCAACGCGGAAGCGGACCCCCTG
>JBBDWW010000159.1:0-5847 GCA_040902645.1 Dongiaceae bacterium
GCGGGGGCGGGCCGCGGATTGTATCGCCGGGTAAAGCCCGGCGATGACGACTGAGAGTGCGGGATGGGATGTGCTCATCCTTCGCCAGGCTCAGGATGAGGCCAGCAAACCCGAATTCCTCGCTGTTCTCTGTGTCTCTGTGGTGGATGAGCGACGAGCAGGACTGGACTCCGCCGGCCGCCCGGCCCATATCGAAAGCCGGCGCTTTCGCGGAGACCTGTCATGGACAAGAAGACCCAAACCGAACTCGAAGCGGCCGCGTTCCGCCGCCTGGTGCAACATCTGCGCGAGCGGACCGACGTGCAGAATCTCGATCTGATGAATCTCGCCGGCTTCTGCCGCAACTGCCTCTCGAAATGGTATCTCGCCGCCGCCCAGGAACAGGGCGTTGCGTTGACCAATCCGCAGGCGCGCGAAATCGTCTACGGGATGCCGTACGAAGACTGGAAGAAGAAGCACCAGACCGAGATCGCCGATCCGGCGAAGCAGAAGCTGGCTGCCGATCTGAAGGCAAAGCCGCACCAGCATTAGGTCGCCGGTCCGCGTTAAAACCCGCCCGAATCCTTACAGGAGCGCCGTTCCGGCGGCCCGCTTGCCCGGCTTCGGGCCGGCCGATATTGTCGCCGCCGCATTGACCGGAACTCCGAGGGATCAAGGAACCGATGGCTGACACGGGTGGGATCGCCGGGGAGCGGCTGCGCTCCTTCATCGAGCGGATCGAACGGCTGGAAGAGGAAAAAGCGGCGCTCGCGAGCGACATCCGCGAGGTCTTCTCCGAGGCGAAATCGGCGGGGTTCGACACCAAAATCATGCGCCAGTTGTTGCGCCTGCGGAAGCTCGACAATGTCGAGCGCCAGGAGCAGGAAGCGCTGCTCGATCTCTACAAGCAGGCGATCGGTCTCGCGGGATAGAGGCGAATTCGATGGCGTTCTATCGGGAGGACGATGCGCTCGCCGCATCTTCGCGCGATCTCAAGGCGCGCGTCGAAAGCGAGTTCGTGCTCGGTGCCGACGACTGGGCGTTCACCTGGGTCCTGCACAAGAAACCGCTGTCGACAAACCCGGCGACCGATCCGGCCACTTTCTGGGCGGCGAAACCGGCCGGTGCCACGCATCGCGGCGCGGTCCCGTTCTATCCTGCGAGCGTGCCGAAGCTCTTCTGGCTGGTGGCGCTCGAAGCCTGGCTCGAGGCGGGCAAGCTGCAGGAAAGCGCGATGATCGATCGCGCGCGGCGCGACATGATCGGCTGGTCGAGCAACGAGGCGACCAACTATCTGATCGATGTCATCACCGGCACAACCAGCGGGCCGGAACTGCCCGACATGGATTTCTCGCAATGGACGCAGCGCCGTTTCGCCGCGCAAAAATTCTTCATGGGCTGGCAATGGCCCGAACTGGTCGACATCAATCTGGTGCAGAAATTCTGCGACGACGATCGCTACGGCCGCGAACGCGAATTCGTCGGCGTGAATGGCTGGAACCATAACCGGCTCACGACCGATGCCGCATCGCGCATCCTGATTGCGATTATGGGCGGCGTTGCGATCTCGCTTGCGCGCAGCGAACGCATGGCCGCGATCTGCCACCGTTCGCTCGATCCGGCCGATCGCGCCGCCGATCCCTCGAATCAGGTCGACGGGTTCCTCGGCGAGGGGCTGCCGGCCGGCGCGAAGCTCTGGTCGAAGGCGGGGCTCACGCTATGGACGCATCACGAGCCGTCGTCCTGGCGGCGGCACGATGCCGCCTATGTCGAACTGCCGAGCGGACAGGCGTTCATGCTCGCGGTCTTCACGCAGGGCCGCGCGCAGGCCGAGAACAAATCATTGCTGCCCTTCATCGGGCGATGGGTGGCGGCGCGTGTCGAAGACGGGATCTGAACAAGCGGGACGCGAGAAACACCACGGCGGGATCGCCTACGCGCCATTGCTGGTTGCGGGCCTGGTCATCGTGCTGTGGGGTGCGACGCCCGTCGTCACCAAGCTCGCGACCAACGGCATCGACGGGCTGACGGTCGGGGTTGCACGCACGCTGCTGGGCGGGCTGGTTGCCGCACCGCTTGCCATCCTGATGCGGCTCAAGCTGCCGCGCGGCCGCGCGCAATGGAGTTATTTCCTTGCCGCCGCCGTTCCCGGCTATGTGGTGTTTCCCGTGTTGTTCTCGATCGCGCAGCGCGAGACCTCGGCGCAGCATAGCTCGCTGCTGCTGGCACTGCTGCCGCTCTTCACCGGCCTGATCGCAACCGGGCTCGAGCGAAGGCTGCCGCGCGGGCGCTGGTTCATCGGTGCCGCCATCGCCATTGTCGGCGAATGTCTGCTGGTGTTCTCGCGCGACGGCATGGCGACGGGCGGTGCGACCCTGTTCGGCGATGCGCTCGTCCTGATCGCCGGCATCACCGCGACAATCGGCTATGTGTCCGGCGCGCGCCTCTCGCAACTCGGTTACAGCGTCTGGGGCACGACATTCTGGGGCGTCGCGCTCGCAGCGTTCATCCTGCTGCCGGCCGCACCCTTTGTCGGGTTCGATGTCGCCTTCGAAACCGGCGGGCTGATCTCCTGGTCGGCGGTTCTGTTTCTCGCCTATATGACGACGATCGTCGGCTATGCCGGCTGGTACTGGGCGCTCGGCAGCGGCGGCATCGCGCGCGTGGCGCTGCTGCAGTTTTTCCAGCCGATCAGCGGATTGATCCTCGCCGTGTTCCTGCTGAGCGAACCGCTGACGCTCAGTCTGCTGCTCGCGGCCGCGATGGTGCTGCTCGGCGTCTGGATCGCGGCGAAGCGCTAGGCCCTATTCCGCGGGCCTTACTCGGCAGCTTGGGGCGTTTCGCGGCGTCCTTCATAGCGTGCCAGAAGCTGCGTCTCGCGCGCCTTGGTCTCTTCGACATTGGCGGCCTTGATATGGCCGAAGCCGCGCATCCTGACCGGCAAAGTCGCGATCTCGATCGCGAGTGCGTGGTTCTCGCTCGAAAGACCGTTAAGCAATCGCTCGATGGTCGCTTCGTATTCGGCGATCAGTCGGCGCTCCATCTGTCGCTCTTCGCTGCGGCCGAAAATATCGAACGCGCCGCCGCGCAAAAATTTCAGCCGAGACAGAATCCGAAACGCCGGTAGCATCCACGGCCCGAAGGACCGCTTTTGCAGATGGCCGGTCGCCGGATCGCGATTGGCGGCGAGCGGCGGTGCGAGATGGAAATTCAGCTTGAAATCGCCGGCGAACTGGCTTGCGATCTTGTCGGCGAAGCGGCCGTCGGTGAAGAGCCGCGCGACCTCGTATTCGTCCTTGTAGGCCAGCAGCCGGAAATAATTGCGCGCGATGGTTTCGGCGAGACCATTAAAGCCCGGCGCCTTTGCGCGCTCGGCGGCTGCCACGCACGCGACCAGCGCCTTGTAGCGATCGGCATAGGCGGCATTCTGATAGTCGGTCAGCTCGGCGGCGCGAATGGCGACGATATCGTCCAAAGTCTCGGCCAGCTTCTCCGGCTGTAATTCCGGTGCGGCTGCGCGCGCCGCCACTTCGACCGCTTGCGGATCGTGAGCCATGCGGCGGCCCCAGCGAAAGGCGCTGCGATTGAACCCGACTTGCGTTGCATTCAGTTCGATCGCGCGCTCGATCGCCGCCGCCGACACCGGCAGCAAGCCCTTCTGGCTGGCATAGCCGGCGAGGAACATGTTGGCCGCGATCGAATCGCCGAGTAGCGAGGTGGCGATGCGCCCGGCCTCGACGAAATCGCAATGGCCTTTGCCCGCCGTGCGCGCGAGTGCGGCCTCGAGTGCGTCGATCGGAAACGCCATGTCGGGGCTGCGCGTGAAGTCGCCGGTGACGGTCTGCTGTGTGTTGGCGACAACCCGCGTCCGGTCTGGATCGATCTTCGACAGCGCATCGGCGCTCGCCGCCACCACGATGTCGCAACCGAGCAGCAACGACGCACCGCCAGCTGCGATCTTGACCGCGTGCAACGCGGCGGGATCGTCGGCGATCCGCACATGGCTCACGACCGCACCGCCTTTCTGCGCGAGGCCCGTCATGTCCATCGTCGTGCAGCCTTTGCCTTCGAGATGGGCTGCCATCGCGAGCACCGCGCCGACCGTAACGACGCCGGTGCCGCCGACTCCGGTCACGAGAATCCCGTACGGGCGCTGCGATAGGGCGACCGCCGGTTCGGGCAACCCTTCCGCCGGGTCGCTGCCTGCCGCCGGTTTGCGTTTGCGTAAAGTCCCGCCCTCGATCGTGACGAAGCTCGGGCAGAATCCCTTGAGGCAGGAATAATCCTTGTTGCAGGAAGACTGATCGATCGCGCGCCTGCGGCCGAACTCGGTCTCGATCGGCACGACCGACACGCAGTTCGACTTGACGCCGCAATCGCCGCAGCCCTCGCAGACCAGCGGATTAATGAACACGCGCCGGGCCGGATCGACCATCTGGCCGCGCTTGCGCCGGCGCCGTTTCTCGGCCGCACAGACCTGGTCATAGATCAGCGCGGTGACGCCCTTAATCGTGCGCAGATCCTGCTGCACCTGATCGAGCGAATCGCGATGATGGACCGTGACGTTCGGCGCGAAGGCGCCATGCGTGGGATATTTGTCCGGCTCGTCGGTCACGACCGCTGTCTTGACCACGCCTTCGGACCAGAGCTGCCAGCTCATGCGCGGCACGTCGAGCGGCCCGTCCATCTTCTGGCCGCCGGTCATCGCGACCGCATCGTTGTACAGAATCTTGAACGTCATGGTGACGTCGGCCGCGACCGCCGCGCGGATCACCATCGAGCCCGAATGGAAATAGGTGCCGTCGCCCACGTTCTGGAACACATGCGGCGTTTTGCTGAACGGCGCCTGGCCGAGCCAGGACGCACCTTCGCCGCCCATCTGCGTGAAGCTCCTGGTGTTCCGGTCCATCCATTGCGCCATATAGTGGCAGCCGATACCGGCGAGCGCGCGGCTGCCCTCGGGCACCTGTGTGGACGTCGAATGCGGGCAGCCGGAGCAGAAATAGGCTATGCGACGGATCGGCGCCTTGTAGTCGCTCAAGGACCGTTCGCGCGCTTCGAGCCGTTCGAGCCGCGTTTCGATCGCGCCGATCTCGGCGAAGGCCTTGAGCCGTTCGACGATGACCCGCGCGATCCGGGTCGGCGACACCTCGCCCACGCCGGACAGCAGCGGCCGGCCTTTCTCGTCGGTCTTGCCCGTGACCCAGGGACGCCGGTCGGAAGGCAGATGGAACAAGGTTTCCTTGATCTGCTGCTCGATCAGGCTGCGCTTTTCCTCGATCACCAGCACTTCGTCGAGCCCTTCGGCGAAAGCGCGCATGCCCTCCGGTTCGATCGGCCAGACCAGCGCGAGCTTGAGCAGCGACAGTCCGAGCCGCCCGGCCTCGATCTCGTCGATCCCGAGATCGTCGAGCGCCTGGCGCACGTCGAGATAGGATTTGCCGGTGGTGACGATACCGACGCGACGGCGCGGCCCGCCGAAGATCACGCGGTCGAGGCGGTTCGCGCGCACGAACGCGATTGCGGCCGGCAGTTTGAACTCGTGCAGCCGCGTTTCCTGTTCGAGCGCCTGAATCTGCGCGAAGGGTGCCGATGGCCATTGAATGTTGCGGCCGCCGGGTGGATCGGCGACATCCTGCGGCAGGCGGATCGCGATGCGCGACGGATCGATGTCGACCGCGGCCGACGCCTCGGTCGTTTCGGCAACCAGTTTCATCGCGGCCCAGCAGCCGGAGAAGCGTGACATCGCCCAGCCGTAGAGACCGAAATCGATGAACTCCTGTACGCCGGCGGGATGCAGGATCGGAATCGCCGCATCGATCAGCGCGAACTCGCTCTGATGCGCCGTGGTCGAGGATTTGCAGGTAT
>JBBDWW010000160.1:0-5808 GCA_040902645.1 Dongiaceae bacterium
CGACCGGCGCGCGCCGACGCCGAGTGCGGCTGCCGAAATGGCGGTGCCGGTGCGCGCCGAACTGATGGCCAATACGGCGGAATGCGGGCACCGGCTGATGGGTGCGATGACGCGCTGGATTACCTGGCGGCGCGACCAGCTGCAGGGGCTCGCGCGCGGTCTACCCGATCCGCGGCGTTTGCTGCAGGAGCTGACGCAGCGGCTCGACGACTGGATGGAACGGCTGGCGGCGACGCGGGTCGATCTCATTGCGCGACGGCGCGAGCGTCTTGCCAACCTGGCCGGCAGTCTGCGCACGCCCGATCAGCTCATCGCGTTGAAGGGCCAGGCGCTGGGTCACGCGCTCGAACGGCTGCAGGCCGGGCTCGAACGCGATCTCACGGCGCGGCGCCATCGCTTCGACCGGACGGCGGCGGGCCTGCGCCCCGGGCTGGTGCATGACCGGCTCGCGCGCGGCCGCGAGGCGCTGGCGACGGCCGCGGGGCTGTTGAATTCGCTCTCCTACGAGAATGTCCTGCAGCGCGGCTTCGTACTGGCGATGGGGCCGGATGGGCGGCCGGTGACGATGGCCGCAAGCGTCGATCCCGGCATGGCGCTGACCTTGCAGTTCCGCGACGGGAAGGTGCGCACGCGCGCGGAAGGTCGCGTCGCGGATGATGGTTCCGAAGCGAAGGGTGATTTCGCAGCGAAGCGGGCGTCGAAGCCATCGAAGCGCAGCGGCGGCGACGGCTCGCAGGGATCGCTGCTGTGAAGCCGCTCGTGTTCGCGCTCGCGCTGCTGCTCACGCCCGGCTGCGCGCTGGCCGATGCGGTGTCGCTGGACGGCAACCTCACACAGGGCGGGCTGATCGTCGCGCATGTGCCGCCCGGCAGCCATGTGACGTTCGAGGGTCGCGATGTGCGGGTTGGCGACGACGGCGTCTTTCTGCTCGGCTTCGGGCGCGAGGCGCCGCCGCAGATGTTCGTCGAGGTAACCTTGTCCGACGGTTCGATTGAGCGCCGCGAGCTCGTCATCGTGCAGCGGGAATACGATATCCAGCATATCGACGGGCTGCCGGATCAGATGGTGACGCCCGACGAAGCGCTGCTCGCGCGCATCGCGGCCGAGCGCGAGACGATTCTTGCCGCCTGGGGGCATGACACGACGGCAACCGATTTCCTCGGTGGATTCATTTGGCCGGTGATCGGCCCGATCAGCGGCGTCTATGGCAGCCAGCGCATTCTCAACGGCGAGCCGCGCCAGCCGCATTTCGGCGTCGACATGGCGGCCCCGGAAGGCACACCGGTCGCAGCACCCGCCGGCGGCATCGTGCGGCTTGCCGAACCCGATCTCTATTTCACCGGCGGCACCATCATCATCGATCACGGGCACGGGCTGTCCTCGACGCTGATGCATCTGGCGAGCGTCGCAGTCGCGGTCGGGCAGCGCGTCGAACAAGGCGATATCGTCGGCGCGGTCGGTGCGACCGGCCGTGCGACCGGCCCGCATCTCGACTGGCGAATGAATCTCTACGACGCGCGGATCGATCCGCAATTGCTGGTGCCGCCGATGCCGGATACCGCGACGACGCAGTAGTCGTCGCTCGCTTAAGCGAATGGCGCGAGATATCCCAGAAACTGCTCGGCGGTGCGGCGCCAGGAAAAGCCGAGCGCGAATTCGCGACAGCGCGCCGGTGAGATCGTGAGTGCGGCGCGTGCCGCCTTCGCCAGATCCTCGTCGAGCACGCCGGCGCCGGTGCCCGCGATCACATCGAGCGGACCCGGGACCGGGAAGGCGGCGACCGGCAGGCCCGAGGCGAGCGCTTCCAGCATCACCAGGCCGAACGTGTCGGTGCGGCTCGGGAAAACAAATAAATCGGCCGCCGCATAGTAACGCGCGAGATCCTCGCTGTGGCGCGCGCCGGCGAAGTGCACGGACGGAAAGCGCCGCCGCAGTTCCGGCAGCATCGGGCCTTCGCCGACCACCAGTTTCGATCCGGGCAGATCGAGCGCCAGAAACGCCTCGATGTTCTTCTCGACCGCAACGCGCCCGACATAGAGATGGATCGGGCGCGGCAGATCGAGGAACGATTTGTCGCGCGGCTGGAATAGATCGGTGTCGACGCCACGCGACCAGGGCTGGATATTACCGAAGCCGCGCTCCTCGAGATCGCGCCGGATCGTATCGGTCGCAACCATGATGCCGGCGCCGGCACCGTGAAAATGCCGCAGCCAGCGATAGGACCAGTCGAGCGGGATCGGCGTGCGGGCCCTCACATATTCGGGAAAGCGCGTGTGATAGGCCGTGGTGAACGGTCGCCGCAAGGTCAGCGCATAGCGCCGTGCCGCAAGGCCGATCGGACCTTCGGTCGAAACATGGATAGCCTGCGGGCGGAATCGTTCGAGCAATTCGCCGAGCCGCCGGCCTGGCGCGATCGCAAGCCGGATTTCCGGATAGGTCGGGCAGGCGGTGCTGAGGAATCGCTCCGGGCCGAACACGGCAATGTCATGGCCGAGCGCCGTCAGCTCGTCGATCACCCGGCTCATCGTGCGCACCACACCATTCACTTGCGGGAACCAGGCATCGGTCGCGATCGCAATGCGCATGCGTCAGGCCAACTCGAGCATCGAGACCTGACGGACCCGGGTCCAGTCGACGATCTCAAGGCGGCCGTCGAAATGTTCGACCAAAGCGGTGCAGCTCTCGACCCAGTCGCCATCGTTGCAATAGAGAATATCGTCGATGCGCCGCATCTCGGCTTTGTGGATATGGCCACAGATCACGCCGTCGACGCCGCGGCGGCGTGCCTCGTCGGCGACCGCGGTTTCGTAATCGTCGATATAGCGGACCGCGTCCTTGACCCGTTGCTTGAGATAGGCCGAGAGCGACCAGTATCCGTAACCGAGCCGCTGGCGCGCATGGTTGAACCAGTGATTGGCGGAGAGCATCAGGTTGTAGGCACGGTCGCCGAGGAAGGCGAGCCACTTGGCATAGCGCACGATGCCGTCGAACTGATCGCCATGGATCACGAGAAAGCGCCGTCCATCGGCCATCTCGTGAATCGCTTCCGCCATGACGAGAACGCCGCCGAACTGCATGTCGACATAGTCGCGCAGCGCTTCGTCGTGATTGCCCGGCACATAGATGACCTTGGTGCCCTTGCGCGCCTTGCGCAGCAGCTTCTGCACCACGTCATTGTGGCTCTGGCGCCAGAACCAGGCCCGTCGCAGCCGCCAGCAATCGATGATATCGCCGACCAGATAGAGATAATCGGATTCCGTCATGCGCAGGAAATCGAGCAGAAACTCGGCCTTGCAGCCGCGCGTACCGAGATGAATATCGGAGATGAAAATGGTGCGGTAGCGAAGCGGGGCGACAAACGTATTCATCGCATCCGGCAATTCGTTCGTGGCTGTTTTGCCCGCATCTCAATCGACTTTATGAATGCGATGCTCCACTGTCCAAAGAAAACGATGCAAGAGACTGACATCGGTCGAAGAATTCACTAAACTGAAACGCAACAACGGCGAACGTAAACAATAGAAGTCCGGATCATTACAGTCGCATGACAGCGTCGTTACAGAACAATGTCGCATCGCGCGCGGTCGCGCCGAGTCGCATTGCAATCATCTTCAATCCGGTTGCGGGATCGCGTCGTCGTCGGCGGCGCCTCGCCGCGGCGATCCGTACGCTGCGGCGCCTCGGATGTCGCATCGCGTTGCATCGCACGACCGCGCATGGCGATGCTGCGCTGCTGGCCGCCAAGATCGTACGCGATGGCCAGACCGACACGCTGATGATCGCCGGCGGCGACGGCACGATCGCCGATGCGGCGCACGGGCTCGCCACCTGCGCTGCGGAGAAAATTCCGGCGCTGGCCATATTGCCGCTCGGCACCGCCAATGTGCTGGCACGCGAGATCGGGCTGTCGCGCGATCCGGAGGCACAGGCCGAGATCGCTGCCGCCGGCCACACGATGACCGTGCCGCTCGCGAGCGCAAACGGCCGGCATTTCCTGCTGATGGCGGGCGCCGGGTTCGACGCGCATGTGGTGGCCGGGATCGATGTCGCGTTCAAACGGCGTGTCGGCAAGATCGCCTATGTCTTCGAGATGCTGCGGCAACTCGGCCGCTTTCCCTTCGGTATCTATCGCGTCGCGATCGATGGCGACCCGCATTTTGTCGCGTCGGTCGTGGTGTCACGCGGCCGGCTCTATGGCGGCAGTTTCATTCTGGCACCCGACGCGCGGCTCGACGAGGCAACGCTCCATGTCTGCTGCTTCGAGCATGGCGGCCGGTTCTGGGCGGTACTCTATGCGATGGCACTGGGCGTCGCGCTGCTGCCGCGGATGCCCGGTTTCACCATCCGGCGCGCGCAGCGGGTGCGCATCGAAGGCGTGCCCGGCGAGCCGCTGCAGGCGGACGGCGATATTATCGGCGCGCTGCCGGTCGAGATCGCGATGACGGCGCGCGCGCTGCGGCTGGTGGTGCCGCGACGCTAGTTGCCGGCGACCATCATGCGTTCGATGCGGATCGTCGGCGCGTTGGTGCCGTAGCGGAATTCGAGATCGCCGGCGGCACGCATGGTTGCCAGCATCTCTTTCAGATTGCCGGCGATCGTCACTTCGCTCACCGGATCGGTGATTTTTCCGTTCTCGATCAGGAATCCCGCCGCACCCCGGCTGTAATCGCCGGTCACCATGTTGACGCCGAAGCCCATCAGATCGGACACGAAAAGCCCACGTTCGATATCGCGGATGAGATCGTCGACGCTGCCGCTGCCGCCCGCGAGATAAAGGTTGGACGTGCCGGGCGAGGGCGGTCCCGAGGTGCCGCGCCGCGCATGGCCGGTCGTTTCGAGCGCGAGCTGGCGGGCGGTCGCAAGATCGAGGACCCAACTCGACAGCATGCCGTCTTCGACAATCGCGAGCCGGCGCGTTGCGATTCCTTCGCCGTCGAACGGCATCGAATTCAGGCCGCGCATCCGGTCCGGCTCGTCGATCACCGATAAACCCTTGGGCAGAATCCGGCTGCCCATAGAATCTTTGAGATAGCTGGTGCCGCGCGCGATTGCACTGCCGTTCGCGGCCCCCGCAACATGCGCCACCAGCCCGTTCGCCACGCGCGGATCGAACACCACCGGCATACTGCTGGATGCGATCTTGCGCGGGTTGATGCGGCGCAGCGTGCGCTCGGCCGCGCGCTTTCCCACGGTCTCGGGATCCTCGACTTCGCTGGCAAACAGCGCGACGCTCATATCGTGATCGCGTTCCATGGCCGTGCCGCTGCCGGCGACGACGCTGACGGAAATCGAATGATGCGAGCTCGCAAAGCTGCCGGCAAAGCCGTTCGACGCCACCAGTGCCACGCGGCTGCGGCCCCAGGATGCGTCGGCGCCGTTCGAGTTGGTGATGCCTTTGACCGATCGCGCGGCATCTTCGCATTCATGCGCGCGTTCGAGCAGTGCATCGGGGGTCGGCTCCAACGGATCGAACCGGTCGAGATCGGGAATCCGCACCGCGATCTGATCGGGATCGGCAAGGCCGCAATATTTGTCGTCCGGCACGGCACGGGCCATCGCAATCGCGCGCTCGACCAGCTCGTCCAGCATGTCGGGTTTGAAATCGGCGGACGAAACGATCGCCTGCCGCCGCCCGATCAGCACCCGGAGGCCGAGATCGCGCGATTCGGAACGCTCGAGGGTCTCCGGTTCGCCGAGCCGCACCGCCTGGGAGAGCGAGGCGCTTTCGATCGTGACGGCATCGGCGGAATCGGCGCCGGCCCGCAAGGCCCGGCCGATCAGAACGTCGAGTGGATCGAGCAAAGCCGC
>JBBDWW010000161.1:0-5806 GCA_040902645.1 Dongiaceae bacterium
GCTGCGATCGTCGTGGGGTTCTTCGGCGTGCTGCTGATCGCAGGCCCGGGCAGCGGGCCCGACGGTATTGCCATCGGCTGGGGCGCCGCGCTCGCATTGCTCTCCGCCTTCACCTATGCGCTGACGCTGATCACCTCGCGCCAGCTCAGCCGCACCGAAATGAGTCACACAATCCTGTTTTACTATTCGATCGGCGTGATCGTCGTGATGGGCGCCACGTTGCCCTTCAACTGGGTGACGCCGGACTGGGACGATGTCTGGGTGATCATCGTGGTCGGCGTTTCAGGCAGCATCGGCCAATATTGCCTCAACCAGGCATTCCGCTATGGCGAGGTCTCGTTCATCGCGCCACTCGAATACACCTCGCTGATCTGGGCCGGCATGTTCGGCATCATGTTCTGGGGCGACATTCCGACGTGGCCGGTCCTGGCCGGCGCGGTGATCGTCGTGCTCGCCAACATGTATGTCGTGCGGCGCGAAGCCGCGATCCGGCGGGCCGCGGCCAAATGAACGCGCAGTCGGCCAGCGGCTCGCTGCAATATTTGCCGGTCAGGGCGATGATCTACATGTTCATCGCGGTGTCGAGTTTCGTGCTGGTCGATACCTCGGCCAAATGGCTGACCGCCGGCTATTCGATCGTGCAGATTCTTTTCTTCGGCCGCATGCTCGGCCCGTTCTTCGCGATCTATCTCGCCTACCGTCAGGGCGCAGGCCTGTCCGCGCTCAAGTCGCGACGTCCCTTCATGCACGCAATCCGGACCTTGCTCGCGCTGGCTGCGATCGGCACCTATTTCTACGCATTGAAGACCCTGCCTCTGGCTGAAACGATCTCGATCGGCTTTTCGGCGCCATTGTTTATGGCGATCCTGTCGATCCCGATGCTCGGCGAAAAAGTCGGGCCACGCCGCTGGGCGGCGATCCTGGTCGGGCTTGTGGGCGTTGTCGTCATCCTGCGCCCGGGCATGTTGCCGATCAGCATCGGCGCCATCTCGGCACTGGCCTCGGGCATCCTCTATTCGCTGTCTTTCATCCTAGCGCGTCGCATGAGCGCGACCGAAGGTCTGTCAAGCCTGATGTTCTGGTTCAGCTCGATCGGCTTTGTCGCGACGGCCCTGGTGCTGCCGTTCGAATGGATCACGCCGGCCTGGGAAGATGTGCTGCCGTTTGCCATCGTCGCCGTGATGACCACGCTCGCACAGTTCTGCATCACGCAGGCATTCCGCTATGGGGAAGTGTCGTTGCTGGCACCGCTGGAATATACGGCACTCGTCTGGGGCGTGATCTATGGCTGGCTGATCTGGGGCGAACTGCCGGATATGTGGGTGTTCGTCGGCGCCGCCATCATGATCGCTTCGGGCGTCTATCTCGTGCATCGCGAGCACCGCCTCGGCAAACGCCAGTCGCCCATCGCCAAGACTCCGACCGACGCATGACATCGCTTTCGCCCGTCGGCCCCGCCGCATCTGCGCCTTACAAGGCCGCGATCTTCATGATCACGGCGATCTTCTGTTTCTCGATGATGAATGCCGCGATAAAGGCGCTCGAAGAAGAATACTCGATCGTGCAGATTATTTTTTTCGCGCGGATTCTGTCGCCGCTGCTGGCGATCTGGCTCGCGCTACGCGCCGGCGGCCTCGAAGTCCTGCACACCAAACGGCCGATGGGACACATCCTGCGCGGACTCGTCGCACTCTGCTCGATGGCGACCTTCATCTACGCGCTGGGGCATATGACCGTATCCAAGGCGATTACGATCAACTTTGCCGCTCCATTGTTCGTCGCAATCCTGGCCATCATCGTGTTGCGTGAGAAAGTCGGGCCGCGGCGCTGGGCCGCGATCCTGATCGGATTTGTAGGCGTCATCGTCATCGTTCGACCCGACGATGGCCGGATCGACCTGCCATCGATCGTCGCCATCGCATCGGCGGTCTTTTATGGCGCCACCGTCATCATGACGCGGCGGCTCGCGCTCACGGAACACAGCGCCACGATGCTGTTCTATTTTGGGCTGATGGTTTCGGTTCTGCCGGGCCTGGCGCTTCCATGGGTCTGGGTCACGCCAACCGGCGATGCCATTTGGCTGTTCGCGCTGATCGCCCTCGCCGGCACGGTCGCCTGGTATCTGATGGCCGAAGCCTATCGCTTCGGCGAGGCGACCATGATCGTGCCGCTCGATTACACGCATCTGCTCTGGGCCGTCATGTTCGACTGGCTGATCTGGGCAACGATACCCGCCTGGACGACCTTCGCCGGCGGCGCGCTGATCATCGGCGCCAATCTGTTCATCCTCTGGCGCGAGGCCCGGCTCGGACGCGTCAAAGCGACACTGGAACGGCCATGAGCGGCGACACGGCGGCGATCGATTGTCTGGTGGTCGGTGCCGGCGTGGTCGGCCTGGCGATCGCCCGCGCCCTGGCGCTTGCCGGCCGGGATGTGATCGTCGTCGAACAACACGATGCGATCGGGACCGAAACCAGCGCCCGCAACAGCGAGGTGATCCATGCCGGGATCTATTACGAGACCGGCAGCTTGAAGGCCGGGCTGTGCGTCAAGGGCAAAACCCGCCTTTATGAATATTGCCGCGCGCATGGCATCGCACATCGCAATTGCGGCAAGCTGATCGTCGCCGCCGACGCGGCACAAATGCCGGCGCTTGAGGCGATCGCCGCACGAGCCCGGGCCAATGGCGTCGACGATCTCGCGATGCTCGACGGGCCGGCAATGCGCAAGCTCGAGCCGGCCCTGCGCGGAACGGCGGCGGCCCATTCGCCCTCAACCGGCATCGTCGACAGTCATGGCTTCATGCTTGCCTTGCAGGGCGACGCCGAAGCGAATGGCGCGACCATCGCCTTCAACACGCCGTTCGAGCGCGCAGCGGTCACGCCCGAAGGTTTCGTCGTCGATTGCGGCGGCGTCGAGCCGATGCGGCTCGCGGTGCGTCATCTCGTCAATTCCGCCGGTCTCGGCGCGCAGGACGTTGCAGGGGCGATCGAAGGGCTCGCGCCTGCCGCGATCCCATTCCGCCGCATCGCCAAGGGCAATTACTTCCTGCTGCAGGGCAAGGCGCCGTTCTCGCGACTGATCTATCCGGTGCCGGAGGCGGCCGGGCTCGGCGTCCATCTCACGCTCGATCTCGACGGCAGGGCCCGCTTCGGCCCCGATGTCGAATGGGTCGAGGCTCTCGACTATGAAGTGAACCCGGCACGCGGCGAGAGCTTCTACGGGGCGATCCGCCGCTACTGGCCGGACCTCGCCGATGGCGCGCTGCTGCCCGGCTATTCGGGCATTCGACCCAAACTGCACGGGCCGGGCGAACCGGCCGCCGATTTCCGCATCGACGGACCCGAGGCGCATGGCATCGCCGGACTGGTTAATCTCTTCGGCATCGAATCGCCGGGGCTTACCAGCTCTCTTGCCATTGCCGAGGAAGTTCGTGACAAGCTCGCCGCCCCGACATGACAGGGCGTTATCCGCAAGATCGCCGCAATTGGGAGAACCTTCGATGGCTGCCATGACCAACCGCGACGACGTGCTGCAAAATTGCCGGCCGCCTTCGGAGGCGCCGTTCCCACGTGAGGAATTTCGCAGCCGCCTCGACCGCGTGCGCGGGCGGATGGCCAAGAACAATATCGAGACGCTGCTGGTGACCGCGCCCGAGGGCATGAACTATATCGGCGGCTATCAATGCGAATGGTATCAGGGGCAGAGCCCGCGCCAGTGGCCGGCCTCCTCCGCCATCGCTCTCAATGTCGACGGCGACCGCTACATCCATTTCGACACCGAGCGCGAAGCCGTGCTGACCCGCTATTGTTCGGTTGCCGAGGATATCCGGATCTTCCCGCCGACCTCGATGCGCGATGGCGTCGGTTTCATCGCCTCGGAACTGAAGTCGGAAGGCTGGCTTAAGGGCAAGGTCGGGATTGAGATGCATTCCTACCGGCCGAACCGGCTGATCAGCCATCGCTTCGAGGATGCACTCCGCACCGCCGGCGCCTACGACGTCGTCGACGGCACCGATATCATGCGCGACGTGCGCTGGCTCAAATCGCCGCTCGAAATGCAGTGCATCGAAGAGGCCGCGCGGATCGCCGATATCGGCATGAAAGCGGCGATCGGCGAATTGCGTCCCGGCGTCATGGAGATCGAGGTCGTCGGCGCCATGACCCATGCGATGACGAAGGCGGGCGGCGAGTTTCCGGCGATCTACCAGCCGGTTCTTTCGGGACAGAAGACCAACGCGCCGCATTCGATGTCGACGCGCAAGAAGATCGCAGCCGGCGAGATTGTGCTGGTCGATCTCTCCGGCGTCGTCAAACGCTATCACGCCAATCTCGCCCGCACCTTTTCAATGGGCGAGCCGAAGAAGGACGTGAAGGCGCTTTGCGACACGGCGACGGATTCGCTGAAGATCATGCGCAAGATGCTGCGGCCGGGTTTGCCGGTGCGCGAGCTCAACGAAACGATGAAGCGTTACTACGAAGAGAAAGATATCTGGAAGGAGCGCGGCTGGATCGGCGGCTACGAGATGGGCATCGCTTTCCCGCCCGACTGGGTCGGCCCGTTCGTTTTCGATCCGCTATCGGAGATCAACGCCGATCGCCTGTTCGATGCGAACACGGCGGTCAATTACGAGAACCAGTTCTTCCTGCCGCGGCACGAAGGCATGCTCTTCCAGATCGACACGCTTGCCTTCTTCCAGAAGGACGCGCGTATCCTCTCGGAGATCCCGCCGGAACTCACCGTCATCGAGTAAGGAATACGGCGATCGACGCTGCGATTACGTCGCGGCGTCGATCGTGCCGCCGGTCTCGACCGCAGGATCGTCCGGCGTGGCCGGCGATTCGACCCGCGGGATTACGATGTTGCCGCTGTCGTCGATATAGGGCGCGCCAAATTGCGGGATCGTCTGGATGAAGATTTCCAGCGCCTGCATCAGCTTGCCGACGCCCTCGACGGCCAATTCACCCGATGAAGACGGCACGTCCTCCTGGGCCTGCGCCGGCAGAGCCAGGAGCGCCAGGGTCAGTGCCAGACCATAAATGGATCTTGCCATCTTGCTTCCCCATTTCCGAACTCCGGACGATCCATAGGATACGGTGAGGGCGGCACGCCGCCTGTGAGAACTCCGGGGCATGACCGCCCGCCTTGTCTTGCAGCCCGGCGCCTGCGATAAAACGCGCGGAATTCTGCGACTTGAGGAGATCGGTTCGATGACCAGGACGTTGACGCATTTCATCGCCGGGCAACATGTCGAGGGCAAGAGCGGCCGGTTCGGCGATGTCTATAACCCTGCCACCGGTGAGGTCTCGGCGCAGGTTCCCCTCGCCAGCAGCAAGGAAGTCGGCGAGGCGGTCGCGGCCGCCGCCAAGGCATTCCCCGCCTGGTCGTCCGTTACGCCGCTGCAGCGCTCCCGCGTCATGTTCCGCTTCAAGGCGTTGCTCGAAGCGAATATCGACAAGATGGCGGCGCTGGTCACCGCCGAGCATGGCAAGGTTCTCAACGACGCCAAGGGATCGATCACCCGCGGCGTCGAGGTCGTCGAATTCGCCTGCGGCATTCCGCAGATGCTCAAGGGAGAATTCAGCGAGAATGTCGGCACCAATGTCGACAGCTGGGCGATCCGCCAGCCGCTCGGCGTCTGCGCCGGCATCACGCCGTTCAATTTTCCGGCCATGGTGCCGATGTGGATGTTTCCGATCTCGATCACCTGCGGCAACACCTTCGTGCTGAAGGTCTCCGAGAAAGTGCCGTCGGCCAGCCTGATGATGGCCGATCTTCTGAAAGAGGCCGGCCTGCCCGACGGCGT
>JBBDWW010000162.1:0-5804 GCA_040902645.1 Dongiaceae bacterium
GGTTCCCGATATGCGTCGGGCGGGTTGGCGTCGCCGGGTTCGGGCAGGCCAGGCGGGCTGTGGGAGAATCCGATGGACACCCGGTTAATCACTGGAATCGTGCCAAAGTCGGCGCGCCCGCTTGGGCTTACGCGGTCAAGGTCTGTGGGTAACTTTGTGTACAGCTTGCGTACGGCCGGGCATGCGCGACGTTCCGGCAAAAGCTTTGGCGGCGGGGGTTTTTCGCTGTTAGCTTCTCGCCATGTCAGCGTTGTTCGCGAGCGAAGATCCGAACGCCGAGCGTCCCGGCGATCCGCAGGCGACCGGTATCATGCCCTGCCAGACTTTGGCCGAGCTGATCCGCAGCCACGAGATCATCGCGCTCAAGGAGATCGAGGCCGACCAGATCCAGCCCGCCTCGCTCGATCTGCGCCTGGGCGCGACCGCCTATCGCGTGCCGGCCTCGTTCCTGCCCGGTGCCGACAACACGGTGATGGGCAAGATCCGCGAGTTTGGCATGTACCCGGTCGACATCACCGGCGGCGCCGTCCTCGAACGCGGCTCGGTCTATATCGTGCCGCTGATGGAGTCGGTCGCACTCGGCTTCCGCATGACGGCGTTCGCCAATCCGAAAAGCTCGACCGGACGGCTCGATATCTTCACCCGCCTCATCGCCGATGGCGGCACCAGTTTCGATCGCGTCGAAAGCGGCTATCGCGGCCCGCTTTATGCCGAGATCGCGCCGCGCACGTTTTCCGTCGTGGTGCGCGCGGGCTCGCGGCTGAACCAGCTTCGTGTGCGGCGCGGCTCGCCGCCGACCAGCGAGGCGGCGTTGAAACGTTTGCACGAGCTGACGCCGCTGGTGCATGCGCGCGATGGGGCGACGATTCGCGAAGACAATATCGGCGTGACGCTCGATCTTGCCGGCGAGGCCGGCGGCGGCCTCGTCGGCTATCGCGCGAAGAAGCATACCGACGTGATCGATGTCGACAAGAAGGCGCATTACGACCCGATCGATTTCTGGGAGCCGGTCTTTGCGCGCGGCGGGCGCGGCATCGTGCTCAACCCCGACGATTTCTACATCCTCGCAACGCGCGAGGGCGTGACCGTGCCGCCCGACCATGCGGCCGAGATGATCGCCTACGACACGATGGTCGGCGAATTCCGCGTGCATTATGCCGGCTTCTTCGATCCCGGTTTCGGCTGGGGCATCGAAGGCGGCACGCGCGCGGTGCTCGAAGTACGTTCGCACGAGGTGCCGTTTTTGCTCGAGCATGAGCAGATCGTCGGCTGGCTGCGCTACGAAAAGCTGGCGGCGGTTCCCGACCGGCTCTACGGCCAGGATATCGGCTCGCATTATGCGCGGCAGGGCCTCACGCTCGGCAAGCAGTTCAAGCCGTGGGGGTAGAAGCAACCGATCCCTGAGTCGCGACGGATCAGAGCGACACCCGACGACCGGGCGCTATGGTTCGGATGTGACGCCTCTCACAGAGTTTGGCCGGAGAGACGGATTCCCAAGATCCGCAACGCATCGCCGATCGGGGCAAAGAAATTAAGCCCCATGGTGTCGCCGCCGGCACCCACCCGACCCCACGCGGCAATGCCGACGACATTGCCGGCCTCGTCGAGCAGAGGTCCGCCGCTACTGCCCGCATGAACGCCGACGTCGGCCTGAATCCATTCGACGCCGCGCTGATCCTCATGAATCTGGCTGACGATGCCGCGCGTGATGGTGCCGGCCAGGCCGGTATCGTCCGGCGAGCCCACCGCATAAACGGTCTCGGCCCGTCCCGGCAGCGTCGTTCGCAGTGGCAGGCCGGCCGAGACGGGCGTTTCGATCTCCAGCAAGGCAACGTCACGCAATGCATCCGTTCGCACCAGACGGGCGATCGCCTGAGTTCCGTCGCTCATCTGAATTCGAACCTGGTCGCGATTGCCGGCGACATGATGATTGGTCAGTAGCAGCGTCGGCGATACGAAGAAGCCGGACCCATGTCCGTCGCCGAGCAGGATGGTCACGACCGATCGATCGATAAGGGCGATGTTTTCTCCGATGCCGCCAGCCAGTGGCGCGAGGGCCCGAAGCGATATTGATGGCGCCGGTTCGCTCGCGGCGACCGACGGCGCATTGGATGCCGCACTCGATAACAACGTATGGAAGCCGCGATCGGCAGCAAGATTTGCGGCCGCCGCGGCGAATGCGTTGGCCAGCAACAGATAGTCGCCTTCCGGTACGCCATCGTCCTGCTCGACATAGCCCTCGGTTCTCGTCTCGTAGACAACGTTGCCTTCGAGCAGCGAGAAGACCTGCCATGTCACGCCGATTTTCGCATCACCGCTGAAATCGCCGGTATAGCCGCCGACCCATCCATTCCAGCCTCGACAGAGATTCATCTGCACGGAAT
Organism: Dongiaceae bacterium; assembly: GCA_040902645.1. GTDB lineage: Bacteria > Pseudomonadota > Alphaproteobacteria > Dongiales > Dongiaceae > JAWXBK01. Next base: position 2,385 of record JBBDWW010000162.1, read on the forward strand.
CGATGCGGCCGCCGATCAGGAACTCAGGGTCGGTCTGGTTGACGCTGGTATCGGCAAACAACTCGTCCGGGTTGCCAACCACCTCATATCCAGCCGCGGTCATCTCGTCGTGAAATATGTCGGAGAGTTCCTGGTCCTGGATGATTTCACGGGTTCCGCCCCAGACCACCTGGTCTTCTTCGGAATAGCAGCTCGTCCATTGCCCGTGACTGATGTACTGACCGATGATGGTGCCCCACCGCAATGCGACCTGCATTCGATCGAGGGCGATGGGCGCAACCTCTTCACCCATCGTGACCGCGCTCGGGGCCGTCGTCACGGGCGCGATCGGGGGGCCGGACTGGCATCCCGCCAGCGTGAACCCGACCGTCATCGCCACCATCAGGTATTTGCCCCGCATGCGACCGTTCCTTTAAATTGAAAACGTCGGCGCAAAGTTTGCACGGTTCACTGGTAGAACAAACAGTGATTTCATTCAAAAGTTCGTGAGCCGGGATCGAGCCGAGCTTGGCCCGCCCTTTGCTCGCCTCTAGCCTTTCCTGGCCCTTTGCGCTACAAGCCGGCGCCTTCGGGGACCCGGTCGATTGCCCCCGATTCCCGCCAATCCGTGTGGCGTTTCAGCAGGATGGGGAGGCCCCGATGCGCGAGGCCACAGTCGAGCGCAAGACCGCCGAAACCTCGATCGCCGTGTCCGTCGCCCTCGACGGCACCGGCCGGTCCGAGATTGCGACCGGTATCGGCTTCCTCGACCACATGCTGGACCAGCTTGCGCGCCATTCGCTGATGGACATCACCGTCAAGGCGAAGGGCGACCTGCATATCGACTTTCACCACACGACCGAGGATAGCGGCATCGCGCTCGGCCAGGCCGTCTCGAAGGCGCTCGGCGAGCGCCGCGGCATCGTGCGCTGGGGCGAGGCGACCGTGCCGATGGACGAGACGCTGACCCGCGTCGCACTCGATGCGTCGAACCGGCCCTATCTGATCTGGAAGGTGACCTTCACCAAGCCGAAGCTCGGCGAGATGGATACCGAACTGTTCAAGGAATGGTTCCAGGCCTTCGCGCAGAATGCCGGCCTCACGCTCCATATCGAGAATCTCTATGGCGAGAACAATCACCATATCGTCGAGAGCTGCTTCAAGGGGCTCGCGCGCGCGCTCCGGCAGGCGATCGCGATCGATCCCCGCAAACAGGACGCGATCCCCTCGACCAAGGGCGTTCTCTAGTTCCATGACCGGCTTTCGCAACGAAACCGGTCGCAGGACCGGCGGCTTGGCATTGTCTGACGGTGGGCCGCATCGCGGCGTGTCGCATCGCGCGTATGCGATGCCGGGGCGCGCATCATGAATGTCGTGGTGGTCGATTACGGCTCCGGCAATTTGCGCTCGGCCGCGAAGGCGCTCGAACATGTCGCCGACGCTGCGACGCGCGTGCAGGTGAGCGCGTGTGCCGCGGATGTGCGCGCGGCCGACCGGATCGTGCTGCCCGGCGTCGGCGCCTTTGCCGATTGCAAGAACGGACTCGCAGCCCTGCCCGGCATGATCGATGCGCTGCGCGAAACTGTCGTCGAGAAGGCGCGCCCGTTTCTCGGAATCTGCGTCGGCATGCAGTTGATGGCGCGCGCCGGCCACGAACATGTCACCACAGCGGGGCTCGACTGGATCGGCGGCGAGGTCGTATCGATCCAACCGCGCGATGCGACGGGTGCTGCGCTCAAGGTGCCGCATATGGGCTGGAATGCGTTGTCGTTCGACAATCCGCAGCATCCATTGCTGGCGGGAATCGACCCGGGCGCCGAGGTCTATTTCGTGCATTCTTTTCAATTGCGGCTCGACGATCCAAAGGACCGGCTGGCCGCGACCGATTACGGCGGCGCGATCACCGCGATGATCGCGCGCGACAATATGGCGGGCACGCAGTTCCATCCGGAGAAAAGCCAGCGCATCGGGCTTGCGCTGCTGGCGAATTTCCTCACATGGAAGCCGTGAGCGGGCCTATGCGGCCGATATGCGCGCGCGGCGCGCCGGGAAGGATGAAGGTCGAACCATGACCGATATTGCCGTCGACGAAGTCACATCGCTCTCGGTGCGCGATCTCGACGAACTCTGCGAGGCTGCGGACGACGCGATCCGTGCCGGCGGCGGCTTCGGCTGGCTGACGCCGCCCGAGCGCAGCATCATGGAGAATTACTGGCGCGGCGTGCTGCTGGTGCCGGACCGCCGTCTGTTCGTCGGCCGGCTCGACAGCGTGATCGTCGGATCGGCGCAGCTTCAGCGCAATTCCAAGAACAACGAGGCACAGGCGCATGCGGCAAGGCTGACCAGCCATTTTGTGGCACCCTGGGCCCGTGGCCACGGCATCGCGCGCGCCTTGCTGGTCGCGGTCGAGAACGCGGCGCGGCTGCAGGGCCATGCGACGCTCGAGCTCGACGTGCGCGAGACGCAGGAAGCGGCGCTGCAGATCTATCGCCATTACGGCTATACCGAATGGGGCCGCCATCCCGATTATGCGCGGGTCGACGGGCGACCGGTCGGCGGGCTCTATTTTTATAAGCTGCTCACGGTTGCTTCCGGCGACGAAACCGTCGACGCGCCCGGAGCGAGCACAACGAAGGCGGACGCGACACCGTGATCCTCTATCCCGCGATCGACCTCAAAGAGGGTGCCGTCGTGCGGCTGAAGCGCGGCGACATGGATGCGGCCACCGTCTATCGCGACGATCCGGCGGCGCAGGCGCGCGATTTCGCCAATGCCGGCGCGCAATGGCTGCATGTGGTCGATCTCGACGGTGCGATCTCGGGCCGCGCGGTCAACGGTGCCGCGGTCGATGCGATCCTCACCGCGGTCTCGATTCCGGTTCAGCTTGGCGGCGGCATCCGCGATATGGCGCGCGCCGAAGCCTGGATTGCACGCGGCGTTGCGCGGCTGGTGCTCGGCACGGCCGCGCTTAAAGCGCCCGATTTCGTGCGCGAGGCCTGTCGGGAATTTCCGGGCAAGGTCGCGATCGGCATCGATGCGCGCGACGGCAAGGTCGCGATTGAAGGCTGGGCTGAAACCTCGGACATGAACGTCGCCGATCTCGCGAAGCGCTTCGAGGATGAAGGTGCCGCGGCGCTCATCCATACCGATATCGAGCGCGACGGTATGCTGTCGGGCGTCAATGTCGCAGCGACCGCCGCACTCGCGCGCGCCACGCGTCTGCCGGTGATCGCTTCGGGCGGCGTCGCCTCGCTCGAGGATCTGCGGGCGCTCAAATCGGCCGATGCGCCGATCGCTGGCGTCATCTCGGGCCGCGCGCTTTATGACGGGCGGCTCGATCTGGGCGCGGCGCTCGCGCTCCTGGCGGCGTAATGCTGGCGGTGCGCATCATTCCCTGCCTCGACGTCGCGAACGGCCGCGTCGTCAAGGGTGTCAATTTCG
>JBBDWW010000163.1:0-1431 GCA_040902645.1 Dongiaceae bacterium
GTCAGGACGATCATGAAGATCCGGGCGACGTGGTGGGTCGAGACGAAGGCCGGATCGACCCCGAGGGAAAGGGCGATCAGGCTCATCTCGGCGATGCCGCCCGGCGCATAACCGAGCAAAACCTGGACGATCGGAAGCCCGGTTATCGCAGCAACGCCGAAGGCGAACAGCGCCGTGATGCCGAGCAGCAGGATCGTCGCACCAAAGGAGAGCGCGATCGCGCGCAGGATCGTGCGGTGCGAGGTGCCAGCAAAGCGCGCGCCGATCGCCGAGCCGATGACGATCTGGGCCGCGGCGACCAGCTCCAGCGGCGGGCGCGAGGCGGTGACCTCGAAGAAATGCAGGGCGGCGCTCAGCAGCATCGGGCCGACCAGCGCGCCGGCCGGAATTTTGAAGGGCTTGGCGATCGAGTAACCGACGAGGCCCGAGACGCCGAGCACGGCCAGGTCGAAGGGGGCGAGCGTGAGCAACGGTTCGCCGATGGTGCTGGCGCCGCTCGGCTGGTAGCCGCCGAACAGGCGGAAGCCGAACGAAACGATCAGCACGATCATCAGGATGCGCGTGCCGTGACTGAGCGAGACGATGCGGTCGTCGCCGCCATATTGCGCCCCGGCGACGACCATTTCGGTTAGGCCGCCTGGTGCCGCTGCGAAGTAGGCGGTGATACCGTCATAGCGGCCGAACTGCACGAAATAGCGATGCACGATCAATGTCGAGACCAGCACATAGAGCAGCATGACGGCGATGCTGATCGTCCAGGCGCCGATATGGGCGAGGAGATCAGGCGTGAAGGCGCTGCCGAGCATCACGCCGAGCACGACAATCATCAGCGTGCGCATCCGGAACGAAAAGGCAATCGGCGCACCGGCCGCCGCGGCGACGGTGCTGAACACCATCGCGCCGATCATCCAGGGCAGCGGCATATGCAGGAAATAGAATAGCAGCCCGCCGGCCGCACCGATGCCGAGGCCGAAGAGAATGCGAACTGCACGCGGCGGCGACTGGGTACCGGGCGGCTGGTTCGGAACCGTGCTCATGCAACCCCAGGCCCGCAACGTGGCGGCCGCCTGCGTGCGGCCGTCGGGAGAATCAGCGAACGCCGGCGACGTGATCGGCCAGGCGATGCATGAACTGTTCGCAGAGTGCAAGCTGTTCCATAGCCACGAACTCGTTCGGCTTGTGCGCCTGCTCGATACTGCCGGGCCCGCAGACGATCGTCGGGAACTGCGCCTTCTGGAACAGGCCGGCCTCGGTGCCGAAGGCGACCTTGGTCGTGCTGTTGGCGCCGGAAAGCGCCTTGGCGAGCGCCACAATCTCGGCATCATCGCGCATATCGAGGCCGGGGAAGGCGGAGATGTCTTCCCAGCTGAAGCCGGTGTCGGCGATCTTGGCGCGCATCCGCGGCGCCACTTCCTTTTCGGCGAAGTCCTG
>JBBDWW010000163.1:1441-5783 GCA_040902645.1 Dongiaceae bacterium
CTACTTCGGGGTGGTCGGGAAACTCTCTGGCTAAGTCCTGGACCTCGCGCAGCATGGCGGCCGGGTCCAGATGGGGCAGATAGCGGAACTCGAAATCGAAGGAGCAATCCTTCGGCACGATGTTGAGGGCGGTGCCGCCCTGCACGATGCCGGTATGGACCGTCGTGTGCGGCACGTCATATTCCATGTCGAACGGGCCCTCGGTTGCGAAGCGCTCGCCCATCTTGCGCAGAAACACGATGACGTCGGCGGCATACTCGATGGCGTTGACGGCGGTCGGGGCCAGCGACGAATGCGCCTCGAAGCCGCGCACGTTACAGCGAACCGAGAGCTTGCCCTTATGCGCTATGACGACCTTCATCTGGGTCGGCTCGCCGATGATAATGGCGCGCGGCTTGACCGGCATATCCTTCAGCATATGGATCAGCCGGCGCACGCCGACGCAGCCGACTTCCTCGTCGTGCGACAGCACGAGGTGGATCGGCGTTTTGATGTCGCGCTTGAGGAACTCCGGCACCATGGCGAGTGCGATGCCGACAAAGCCCTTCATGTCGCAGGTGCCGCGACCGAACAGGCGTCCGTCCTTCTCAATCACGTTCCACGGATCCGAGCCCCATTCCTGGCCGTCAATCGGCACCACGTCGGTATGGCCGGAGAGCGCGATGCCCGACCGGTCCTGCGGCCCGAGCGTGGCATAGAGATTGGCCTTCTTGCCGGTCTCGTCATGGACCAGGGTCGAGGCGACGCCATGCCCGTCGAGATAGGCCTGAACGTAGTGAATCAGCGCCAGATTGGAGTTGCGGCTGGTGGTGTCGAAGCCGATCAGGCGGCGGATCATGTCCAGACTTTGGGATGAAACGGGCGGAGCCATGGGATGCTTCTTCAAATCCTGCGTCAGGCGGGGTAAAGCAGTCATTCCATGAAAGACCGGAACGACGACCGGCCGGCGGCCGAGGCCCCATGCTGGCCAGAGGCGGGGTCGGATGCAAGTGAGACCTCGCTTGCGGAAATTCTGACCCGCCGCGAACCGTTGCGCGACGAGCCGGACCGGGCGCCTCTGGTGGTCGATTCGCCGCATAGCGGGCGGCATTATCCCGACGATTTCGACCATCGGCTGCCGCACGCGACGATACGGCGCGCGGAGGATGCCTGGGTCGACGAGCTGTTCGGCGATGCGCCGCGCTTCGGTGCGTCGTTCCTCGCCGCGGAATTTCCGCGCGCCTATGTCGATCCGAACCGGCACGAGCACGATATCGATGCGGGGCTGATCGACGAGCCGCTGCCGGACCATGCGCGCCCGACCTATCGCAGCGAGTGGGGCCTCGGCGTCGTGCGCCGCGTGCTGGGCCCGTACGAGTCAATCTACAGTCGCCGGCTGACGCTCGATGAAATCCACCGCCGGGTCGAGACCTATCACCGGCCCTATCACGCCGCTTTGGGCGCGCTGCTCGAGGACGCGCATCGAACCTTCGGGCGCGTCTATCATCTCAACTGCCATTCGATGCGCTCGATGAGCCGCGGCCAGCCGCGGCCGGATTTCGTTCTCAGCGATCTCGACGGATCGAGCTGTGCGGGCGCGTTTACCGAGCATGTGCGCGACTGTTTGCAGGCGATGGGCCATTCGGTCGCGCTGAACGATCCGTTCAAGGGCGGCGAGATCGTCCATCGCTATGGCCGGCCGGCGGAGCAGCGCCATAGTTTGCAGATCGAGATCCGGCGCGGCCTCTATATGGACGAAAGGCGTGTCGAGAAGAACGCAGACTTCATGGCGCTACGCAATTCGATCAACCGGCTGCTCGAATCGGTCGCCGGTTTCGCGCGCGACCGCTCAGAGATCACTCCCTCTCCTTAACGGCGTCATTGTAGCATGATAGTATTGACTCTCGGCAATCTCGGTTACCGCATCCTTATCTCAATCTACAATCGTTGATAGGATCCCAGATAACTTTTCCAGTTAACTCTGGCGGCGTTAGTAACACTACTGGTCGCATTGCGAGAAGCCGCGCACTTTTAGTCGGATAGGTACCTAAATATCGTCTTATGGCAACTTCTGGCGTTTCACCGATAGAAACGGATATATCCCGGCCTAGAATATCAACGCGACGACCAGCGTACCCATGATCGCTAGGGTGGCGACCGAATTTCGAAGGTCCGAAATCCCTTTTGCCACGACGCCGGTAGGGAAAGCTCTTCTGTGGATTGTTGGAGAAAAAAGCCCAGACATCAAAGTCTTTCACTCCTCTGCCGGGGCGAACAAAATGTTCTGCTGCTCCCTGACAAAACGCTAGTGCCAGTAGGCGATCTCGATACAAGTTTGTAAGGTCATGCTTGCGACCAAACAGGTCATTAAGATCGGTCAATGCGATCTCCACAAGTTTCTTGAGATCGGCTAACTCGATTCGTTCGAACGAGCGTTCTGTTTCGGTCATTCAGGACTCCCGGTAACAACGATCACCAGTTTCGAGATGGAAACCTGGGGGCGATCCCCGCGCCGTCGACGAGTTTGCCGGTCGCAGACTTTGCCCGGGCGCGGCCGGACAATGCCGGCTAGTTCGCAACGAACGTACCGGCATGGCCGCGCCGCCGCATCGACGCACTGTCGGCACCCCTCTAGGGCCGCCCGGCGAATGGCGCAACCGCGTCGGGCTCGAACTGTTCGCGCAGGATGCGCTCCTCGAGATTATGCTCGGGATCGAACAGCAACGAGAGCGCCACATCGGGATCGGTCCGCACGCAGACATCCATCACATCGCGCACTTCGGTGAAGTCGGCGACCGCGCTGACCGGGCGCTTCGCCGCTTCCAGAATTTCAAAGCGCGTCTCGGCCTTCTCCGGCAACAAGGCGCCGCGCCAGCGTCGTGGCCGGAACGCGCTGATCGGTGTCAAAGCGAGCAGCTTGCTGCCAAGTGGCAGGATCGGCCCGTGTGCCGAAAGATTGTAGGCGGTGCTGCCGGCCGGCGTTGCCACCATCACCCCGTCGCAGAACAGCTGTGGTATTCGCACGATACCGTCGACCGAGATCGCGATCTTGGCGATCTGGCGCGTCTCGCGCAGCAGGGCCACCTCGTTGATCGCATGCGCGCGCACCTCGCGCCCGTCCGCCGTGTGCGCGATCATCAGAAGCGGGAAGAGCGACACCGCGACAGCATTCGAGAGACGCTCGTCGAGCCCGTCCTCGTCATACTGGTTCATCAGGAAGCCGACCGTGCCGCAATTCATGCCGTAGATCGCGACGGCGCGGCCCATCCAGCGATGCAGCGTCTCGAGCATGAACCCGTCGCCGCCGAGTGCGACGATGGCGGTCGCCTGCTCGGGCTTGGCGTTGCCGTAACGCGCCGTCAGCCGCCGGAGCGCGTTCTGCGCTTCCTCGGTATCGGCAGCCGCAAAGGCGATGGAGTTCGTCGTTTTCGCCATAAAGCCAGTCCCGCCTCCGGCAATGCGCGGGCAGCCTACAGCCGGCCAGCCGGGCGGCGCCAGCCCCGGAAATCGCGAATACCTGCGCCTCGGCGCTTGCCAGCGGGGGGCAAAACCGACAATGTCGCGCCGAAATCACTTTGGCCGAGCCTTGAAGGGGACTGCAGATGAAAGCTGGGCAAATGAAAGCTGGATTGCGTCATATGGGATTCGCGGTGGCGACCGCCTTGCTGCTGGCAGCGCCGCTGGCCGCACCCGGCGCGCAGGAGGTCAGCGACGACCGGCATGCCGAATACTATTACCCGACGCCGCAGACGAGCGAAACCTACACGGCGCGTGTCGTCGCGCTGGCCGACAGCGACCGCGTACGCCGGCTCGGTTTCGTCACCGGCCTGACGCAGCAGCTTCTGACGATGCCCTATCCGCCGGACTATGCTGTCTATGCCAAGGGCGCCGAAGCCGAGAAGATGATCATCATCGCCCTCCAGGAAGATCGCTACAACACGCTCTATCGCATGCGCGCGCTGCTCGCGATGCTGACCGCGCAGTCTCGTCTCTCGCAGTTCTTCCAGGAGAACACGCTCGCCGAGCATGCGACGTTCTTCGATCTGCTGAAGATGCTGGGCTTCGAACAGCTCACAATCAGCGACGGCGACGAGTTCGCCCACCAGATCACGATCGAATAGTTTGCGGGTAAGGGATGTCGGCGTGACCGACGGTCAGCCGCCGGTCACGCTCATATGGCGCGTGACGGCCGGTGCGTTGTGGTGGCGGTCGATGACGAAATCATGGCCTTTCGGCTTGCGGCCGATTGCCTCGTGGATCGCCGCCTCGAGCAGCTCGTCGCTCTCGCTCTGGCGCAGCGGTGCGCGCAGATCGGCGGCATCCTCCTGGCCGAGGCACATGTAAAGCGTGCCGGTGCAGGTGA
>JBBDWW010000164.1:0-5767 GCA_040902645.1 Dongiaceae bacterium
GAATGGTCGACATGATCTGCGCGACTTTCATCAGCGGGCCCTTGAGCCCGCCCAGAGCCGCCGTCAGATCGGCTGCGTGCTTGCCGCGATCGAGCGTGGTGCCGAGATAACGCGCGCCCGCGACCCGCGCCGCCAACCCGCCGACCGCGCCGCTGACCCGCGCATAGCGCCGCACGCGGCCGGCCATCGAGTTGCGTTCGGTTTCGTCGCTTTTGTCGGCAGGCTTGCGTGCCAATTCAGAGCCGCTCCAGCTCGTCGATCATCTCGCCGATCAGGGACAACCCGCGGCGCCAGAACGCCGGATCCGACGCATCGAGCCCGAAGGGTGCGAGCAGTTCCTTGTGCCGCTTGCTGCCGCCCGCGCGCAGCATCTCGAGATATTTCTCGGCGAACCCCGCATCGGACTGGCGATAGACGGCATAGAGCGAGTTCACCAGGCAATCGCCGAACGCGTAGGCGTAGACGTAGAACGGCGTGTGGATGAAATGCGGGACATAGCACCAGAACCAGCGATAGCCCTCGTCGAATCGGATCGCAGGCCCGAGGCTTTCGGTCTGCACGTCCATCCAATGTTCGGCGATCCGCTCCGGCATCAGTTCGCCTTCGCGCCGCTCGGCATGGACGCGCCGCTCGAACTCGTAGAACGCGATCTGGCGCACGACCGTGTTCAGCATGTCTTCGACCTTGCCGGCGAGCAAAGCGCGGCGCTTCTTCGGATCGGTCTCGCGCGCAAGGAGGCTCTGGAAGGTCAGCATCTCGCCGAACACCGACGCCGTTTCGGCGAGGGTGAGCGGCGTATCGGCCATCAGGGGACCCTGCTCGGCCGCGAGTATCTGATGCACGCCGTGGCCCAGTTCATGTGCGAGCGTCATCACGTCGCGCGTCTTGCCGTACCAGTTGAGCAGCAGATAGGGATGCGCCGACGGCACCGTGGGATGCGCGAACGCGCCCGGCGCCTTGCCTAGCCGCGGCGGCACGTCGATCCAGCCGCCGCCGAAGAAACGCTGGCCCACCGCGGCCAGATCCTTCGAGAAGCGACCATAGGCTTCGAGCACGATCTGCGTTGCCTCCGGCCAGCCGATCACCTGGTCGGCATCGTCGGGCAGCGGCGCGTTGCGATCCCAATAATCGAGCTGTTCGACGCCGAACCATTTGGCCTTCAGTTTGTAGTAACGATGCGAAAGATCGGTGTAGGAGCCCTGCACGGCAGCGGCGAGCGCATCGACCACCTCGTCCTCGACCTGGTTCGACAAATTGCGCGAGGAATCGGCGCGCGCGAAACCACGCCAGCGATCCTCGATCTCCTTGTCCTTGGCCAATATGTTGGTCACCAGCGAGAAAGTCCGCCGGTTCTCGCCATAGACGCGGCCGATTTCGAGCGCCGCTTGCTTGCGCATTTTCCCGTCGCGATCGGTCATCAGATTGAGGGCCTGGTCGCTCGTCAGCGTCTCGCCGCCGATACGGAAACGCAGATCGGCGTTGGTCTCGTCAAAGGCGCGCGACCAGGCGGCATGCCCGGTTACGTTCTTCTCGTGCAGCAGCCGCTCCATGTCGTCGCCGAGCTGATACGGCCGGTATGAACGCACCTGATCGAGCCAGGGCCGGTAACGCGTCAAAGCCGACGCTCGATACTGCGTTTCGAGCCGCGCGTCGTCGATGCGATTGATCTCGAGCGTGAAGAACAACGTCTCGACGCTGATGTCGGTCGTGCGCTCCTGCGTCGTCTGGTAAAATTTCGCATGCGCCGGATCGGTCATGTTCTGCGCATAGACGAGCTGCGCGTAACTCATGATCCGTCCAAGCCGCTCCTGCATCTGCTCGTACTGCGAAACCGCCGCCGCCAGCGCGTCGCCGTCGAGCGCCGCCAGCTTGCCCTCGTACCTTCCGCGAAACACCGCAGCCTCTTTTTGCGCGCGTTCGAGGTCTTGCCGCAGTTCGGGCGATTCCATGCCGGGATAGAGGTCTTTCAGATCCCATACGGGCAAGGCGTCGGCAATCTCGGCGGGCGCGGCGGGCTGGGCCATGGCAGTTACGGTCCTTCGTCTGGCTTGGATGCGTCTGGCTTGCGTCGGTATCGGGCGATATAAGGTCGAACCAGCTTCAGGCCAAGGCTTCGGGAGCCCGATCGATGCGGTACGACGCGTGGCAGAGTCTGCCACAAATGTTCTTCGAGCAGGCAGCCCGTCATGCGGCGCGCCCCTATCTGCGCGACAAGCGCAGCGGCATTTGGCACAGCCGGACCTATGGCGAGGTCGCGACCGAGGTCGGCCGCTTCGCATCGGCGCTGATCCAGCTTGGCCTTGCGCCCGGCGAGCGGATCGCCCTGATCGCCGAGAATCGCCCGGAATGGACCATCGCCGATCTGGCGATCATGGCGGCGGGCGGCATCACGGTGCCGGCCTTCACCACCAACACCGTCGCCGACCATGCGCATATCCTCGGCAATAGCAGCGCGATCGGCGCCATCGTCTCGTCGCGCGCGCTGACCGAGCGGATCGCCCAGGCGGGACTGAAGACCGGCAATCTGCGTTTCCTGATCGCGATCGAGGATCCCGGGATCGGCCAGGCGCCGCCCTTCGAGTTGCTGCGCTGGGATGCCGCCCTCGCGCGCGGCAAGGAAGACGATCCCGTCGTCAAAGCGCGTACCGACGCGCTGAAACGAAACGACACGGCCTGCTTCATCTATACCTCGGGCACCGGCGGCCTGCCGAAGGGCGTGATGCTCACCCATGGCGGCATCCTCGCCAACTGCAAGGGCGCCTATCATCTGCTCAAGGAATTCGGCCTGGGCCGCGAAGTCTTTCTCTCGTTCCTGCCGCTCTCGCATTCCTACGAGCATACCGTCGGGCAGATGTTCCCGATGACGATCGGCGCCGAAATCTGGTTTGCCGAGGGCGCGGACAAGCTGCTCGAGAACGCCGCCGAAGCGCGGCCGACAATCATGACCGCCGTGCCGCGCCTCTACGAAGCGATGCGCGGACGGATCGAACGGCAAATGACGAAGTTGCCGGAAGCGAAACGCCGCTGGTTCGAACGCGCGGTCGCGCTGGGGCGCAAGCGCTATGAAGGCGAACGCCTGACGCTCGGCGAACGGATCCAGGATTGCCTCGCCGATATCCTGGTGCGGCGCAAGATGAAAAAGCGGTTCGGCGGCCGGTTGAAGGCCATGGTCTCGGGCGGTGCCGCCCTCAATTACGAGGTCGGCATTTATTTCACGGCGCTCGGTCTGCGCATCCTGCAAGGTTACGGGCAGACCGAGTTTGCGCCGGTCGTCTCCTGCAACCCGCCGCATGATTGCCGCATCGACACGGTCGGCAAGCCGCTGGTCGATGTCGAATTGAGCCTTGCGCCGGACGGCGAGATTCTGGTGCGCGGCGAGGCGATGATGAAAGGCTATTGGGGCGACGAGGCGGCGACCGCAGCCGCGCTCGAAGGCGGCTGGCTGCATACCGGCGATGTCGGCGAAATCGACGACGACGGCTATGTGCGCATCACCGATCGCAAGAAGGACATCATCGTACTGTCGGGCGGCGACAATATCTCGCCGGCCCGCGTCGAAGGGATGCTGACCTTGCTGCCGGAAATCGCCCAGGCGATGGTTTATGGCGACAAGCACCCGCATCTCGTCGCGCTCGTCGTGCCCGACGAGACGTTCGTCGCACAGTGGGCGTCCGCGATTGGCGGCGTCCGCGACCTCGCGCGGCTCGCCGACGATCGGGATTTCCATCAGGCACTCTCGCCTGCGATCGACCGCGCCAATGCGATGCTTTCGAATCTCGAGAAGATCCGACGCTATATCGTCGCCGACGAAGCATTCACGACCGAGAACGGCATGCTGACCGTCTCGATGAAGATCCGGCGCCACAAGATTTGCGAACGGTTCGGGGCGAAGCTGGCAGCGCTGTACGGGCGGTAAATGGACGGCGTGCGGCGTTGATCAACTCGTTTATTGAATCTCCCCCTCCCGTCATCGCCGGGCTTGAACTGGCGATCCATGCCGCGGCCGGCCGCGACCGGCGATCCACGTCGAAGCCGGGCTCCGCATTGGTCGTTGGTCCGGACAGGCGGCTCGGTGGATGCTCGGGTCAAACCCGGGCATGACGATTATGTTTTGATTGGCCGACCGCGCCCATTTCGCTGAACGCCGCTATGTGCGGTGATAGTCGCGATACCAGTCGACGAAGCGCGGCAATCCCTCGTCGATCGAGATCTTCGGCTCGAATCCGAGATCGCGCTGCGACTCCGTAATGTCGGCATAGGTCGCGCGCACGTCGCCCTGCTGCATGGGCGCTTCTTCGATGATCGCCTTTCGGCCGCATCGTTCTTGCAGCAGCGCGAGGAATCGCGGCAACGGTTCCGATCGATGATTCCCGAGATTGTAGAGCCGGTGGCTCGCGTGACCAGCATCGCGCGGCGGCGGCCGGTCGAGCGCGGCAACGACACCGGCTGCAATGTCGTCGATATAGGTGAAATCGCGCTGCATACGCCCGCCATTGAAAAGCTGCAGCGGTTTCCCCGCGAGGATCGCCTTGACGAACAACCAGGCGGCCATGTCGGGTCGGCCCCACGGACCGTAGACCGTAAAGAAGCGCAAGCCCGTTGAGGGCGTGCCGTAGAGTCGCGCATAGGAGATAGCCATCAGTTCGCCGGCGCGCTTGGTCGCACCATAGAACGAGGCCGGCCGCTCCACCGGATCGGTGACAGCGAAGGGCAGTTTTTCGTTGTCGCCATAGACCGACGACGAACTCGCATAGACGAGATGCCGCAAAGTCGGAATGGCGCGCGCGAGTTCCAGGATCGAAAGCTGCCCTTCGATGTTCGAGCGCACGTAATCTTCGGGATGTTTCAGGGAATGGCGGACGCCCGCCTGCGCGGCGAGATGGACGATCGCCTCGACGCCCCGGTCGGCAAACGACCGCATGGCAGAGCTGTCGGCCACATCGAGCTTGTGGAATTCAAATCCTGTGCGGGCAAGCAACCGGTCGAGCCGCGCCTGCTTGAGGGTCGGATCGTAATAGGTGTTGAGATCGTCGATGCCGGTCACGCGGTCGCCGCGTTCCAGCAGCGCCTGCGAAACATGATAGCCGATGAAGCCGGCGGCACCCGTCACGAGCACATGCATGGCGGCATCTATAGCCCGCCCGGAACCACATTGCACGACGGGGCTTTGCACCCCGAGGCCGATCTCCGGCGCCCGCCCGATGGCAGCTCGATTGCACCCGCCCGGCGCCATCCCTAATCTGGCTGTCATGGCGTCCGTCCCTGCCCCCTCTTCCCTCGCCCGCGTTTCGCTCGACGACAAATACGCGCTCGAAACCGGGCGCGTGTTCATCACCGGCACGCAGGCGCTGGTCCGCCTGCCGATGATGCAGCGGCGGCGCGATCTGGCCGCCGGGCTGAACACCGCCTGCTACATCTCCGGTTATCGCGGCTCGCCGGTCGGCGGGCTCGACCAGGCGATCTGGCAGGCCGGGCATTTCATCGACGAGCATCACATCCGCCTCCAGCCCGGCGTGAACGAGGAGATCGCGGCGACCGCCGTCTGGGGCAGCCAGCAATCGGACCTGTTCGGCGATTTCCGCTATGACGGCGTGTTCGGACTCTGGTACGCGAAGGGGCCCGGCGTCGATCGCGCCGGCGACGCGCTGAAACATGCCAATCTCGCCGGCACGTCGCGCCATGGCGGCGTGGTGGCACTCGCCGGCGACGACCATACCTGCAAATCCTCGACCACGGCGCATCAGAGCGAGTTCGCGCTGATCGATGC
>JBBDWW010000165.1:0-5752 GCA_040902645.1 Dongiaceae bacterium
CCGCCGCCGGCCGAATTCATGTGACGCACCGCGGCGCGGCTCATGAAGAAGAGCGCGTTCACATTGACCGCGAACGTGTCGAGCCACTGCGCGTCGGTCGTTTCGAGCGCGTTCGCCGTATAGAGAATGCCGGCATTGTTGACCAGCACGTCGAGCCCGCCGAGCGTTCGCACGGTGGTGGCGATCAGTTCCTCGCAGGCGCCGGGTTCGCGCAGATCGGTGCGATGGAACTCGGCGCGCACGCCTTCTTTCTTCAGATCGTCGAGCACCGCGCGGCCGCGCTCGACATTGCGGCCGGAGAGCATGATTGCAGCACCCACTTCCGCAAACGCCCGCGCGCAGGCCTCGCCGATCCCGGTGGTCGAGCCGGTGACGAGGGCGACCTTGTTGGCGAAGTTCATGGTTTCATTCTCCCTTGCTCCCGGCCCTGGCAGCCGATGCATCGACGCTCGGCGATCGCGGCGGCGTTGGAAACAATTCTCCGCCCGCGCCGCAGCGCCGGTCAATCGCGTGCCGTCAGCCCGGACCGCTCAGGCGCCGTTGCGCATCAGCCAGAGGCTCGCCGGGATCGCGTCGGGCACCGTCGGCAGGCCGGCCACGACCGAGCGCGCGATGTCGCCCGCCATGCGCGTCGTGGCGAAATGCGCGGCAAAGAGCGGCCGGAATGCACCGCCGGCCAGCCAGGGGACGAGCGCGTTCTGTTCGTTGTAACCGCGCCAGGTCCAGGCGTCCGGATAGGGATCGGGCAGCATTATGTCGTGCACATGCACGATCGCGCCGGCCGGCAGCATCGGCAGCACCCGGTTGAACAGATAATCGACGTCGCTGCCCGGCATCAGGATATGGCTCGAATCGATGAACAGGAAATCGCCCGCACCGAGACGCTCGAACGCGCGCGCGACGCCGAGTCGTGCGACGGCATCGCCCTCGTCGCGCTGCGGCGGCACCGTGTCGGCAACATGCTCGATCGCGAGCGAGGCAATGGCCGCACGCGGTGCCGGATCGATCGCGGTCAGAACGGTTGAAAGCCCGCCATCGGCAATCGCCCGCGCCATGAAGCGGGTCGAATGGCCGGAGCCGATTTCGACGATGCGTTGTGGCCGCAGCGTGCGCACCATGCGATAGGCGATCGCAGCGTCCAATGTCGGAAACCAGTCTTGATCGAACCGCGCCGCGCCTATCACCTGACTTCCCGGCGCCTGGCTCGCAACGCTTTCGGCGACGATCGCCGCGAACGCCGCCTTGTAGATCGCGAGATCGTCGAGCACCGCGGCGAACGCGCCGCGTTCCGATTGGAACAGCGATTCGATCGCCGCATAGACCGGCAGCGATGCGGCGTCCGGCAGGGTGGCGGCATAACGATAAGGGATGAAGAACCCGCGCGGCTCGGCACCGAGAACGGTCGGCAGGCCGAGCGTAAAGCGCCGCCGCCGCGCCCGCCATGTATCGTTCATCGCCGCGACCCGTTCATTGCCAAGATCAGGATGCGCGACGGAGACAGCGCGCTGTCGCATCGAAGCAGGTGCCGCGAGCGCCGCCGCGATCACGCATGCAGCACCATGCCTTCGCGCGCGACCAGGCTGCCCGGCCGCTTCGCCGCAGCGGACGCCGCGACATGATCCATGAAGCGGTCGTCATGCGAGGGATCGTGATGGAAGATCACCAGCCGCCCCACCGACGCCGCCTCGGCGATGCGCACGCCTTCCTGCCAGGTCGAATGGCCCCAGCCGCGAAAGTGCGGATACTCGTCGTCGGTATAAGAGCTGTCATAGATGAACAAATCGGCGTTGCGCACCAGATCGACGATGACCGGATCGGGCCCGTCGCCGCGATGTTCGGTGTCGGTCACATAGCAGATTGCGCGGCCGTCGAACTCGACACGATAGCCGGTCGCACCGTTGGGATGATTGAGTGGTGCTGTGCGCAGCACGAGGCCCGGCTTCGGTTCGAGCGTCTCGCCGGCGCGGAAATCGTGAAAGCTGGTATCGGCCTTGAAGATTTCGATCGGCACCGGAAACAGCGGCTCGGCCATCATGCCGTTCAGGACCTCGCGCAGGCTGCGCTCCGGCGCTAAATGCCCGGCCCAGAGCCGGAACGTGTTGCCCGGCGCGAACAGGCAGCGGAAGAACGGAATCCCGATGATGTGATCGAGATGGGTGTGCGACAAAAAGAGATCGGCGTCCAGCGGCTCTTCCAGCTTGAGATGGTCGCCGAGCGCGCGCAGGCCCGTGCCGCCATCGAAGATCAGTCGGCTCGACCCGCAGCGCATCTCGAGGCAGGCCGTGTTGCCGCCATAGCGCGCATAGGACGGGCCGGGGCAGGCGATCGAGCCGCGCACGCCCCAGAACCGGACCGAGAAATCCTGCTGCGCCATTCCCTTCCCCGAACCTGGTTGATCCGTCCTTGCCGGGGCGTAACCCGGCGTCCCGAGCGGCCTCCAATCATCGGGCGCCCGGCCAGCCAAGGCTGCCACCATACAGGATCGCGCGGCCGGGGGCGCACCCCTGCTGGCAGCGGCCCCGCGAGGCGGCCCGACCCTCGCGGGATGCCCTCGGCCGACCATGACGTGCGAAACGGGATATGACGGGTTTTCCGTGCATAGCAAACCACAGAGACACAGAGGCCACGGAGGAATTCGCGAGGCCTTTCCGTCCGCTCTGCGATCTCTGTGTCTCTGTGGTGAATCATTCCCTCGAGTAACCGACGTCCCACCCCATTGCCGCGAGACCGCCTTGCCGCGTAAACCGGCTCTAGCGCCGCGCCGCGATCGCGATAACGCAGCGGTAACCGCATCCGGTCACGAGATCCCTGGTAACGAAACGAATGTCGAGCCTCGATCGCACCCACGATCGCACAAACTGGCCGGGCGTCGCTTTCGGGCTCTCGCTATCGGCGTTCGTCGCGTTCCAGCATTACAAGCTGCCGCCGGTATTGCCGGTGATGCTCGAGCAATATGGCTATGACCGCGTGCTTGCCGGCGGGCTGATGTCGATCTACGCGCTGGCCGGGCTGCTGCTGTCGATGCCGGTGGGGCGCTGGCTGCAGCGCCACGGTGCGCGCAGCGCGATACTCGCGATCGGTTTTCTGTTCCTCGCCGGCAATCTGATCGGCCTTGCCCTGCCCGAACGCGGCGGCGTGATGCTGTTCGCGCGCGGCCTCGAAGGGATCGGCTTTGCGATCGGTGCGGTGGCGGGACCGGCGATCGCGACGGCGCATGCGAGCGCGCGCCATCGCACGCTGGTGATCGGCATGATGGCCGGCTGGATTCCGGCAGGCCAGCTGGTCGCGGGCGCGCTCACGCCCTTCGCGCTCGCGCTCGGCGGCTGGCAGCCATTGTGGATCGTCTCGATACTGGTCGCGCTCGGTTTCGTGCTGTGGGGCCGCATCGGCGATCGCAACGCCTATCTGGCGCCCGATCCGCAGGCGCGCTTCGCGCAGGCCGGACAGTTCGCGCGCGGCGAATTGATGGCGCTCTGGCTCGGCGGCGCGCTCTTCATGCTATGGAGCGGCCAGTACGCCGCGTTCATGACCTGGCTGCCGCCGTTCCTGGTCGAGGTGCACGGTTTCGCCAATGTGAGCGCGGTGTTCGGCTATCTGCTGCCGGTTGCCGTATTGCTGGCCTTCAACGTGCTGACCGGTTTCTTCCTGCGCTGGGGCGCGCCGCTTTCCTGGCTGATCTCGGGCGCGGTCATTGCCCAGGCCGCGTTCTGGTGGGTGGCGCCCGCTATCGGGCCAGGACCCGACGGGCTCGCGATGCTGATCTTCTACGGCATCGGTGCCGGTATCGCGCCGACCTGTCTGTTCGCCTTGCCGACCGCGATCGTGGGCGCGCGCCGGGTCGCTGGCGCATTTGGCATCATCATGACCGGCCGCAATCTCGGTGTGTTTCTGGGGCCGATCGTCTTCGCGCATGCGCTCGACGCGCTCGATGGCTGGGACGGCGCGATCCGATTGATCGCCATCTCGACCGCGATGGCCGCTGCGATCGCGGTTCTGCTCGCGATCAAACTGCGGCGCTTCGCGCCGGCGGACGGGCTCGGTCGCCCGTGACGGCCGCCGTTCAGGGAACCAGCCGGTAGCCGCCCGCTTCGGTAACCAGGATTTCCGCTTCCGACGGATTCTTTTCGATTTTCTGACGCAGCCGATAGACATGCGTCTCCAGCGTGTGCGTGGTGACGCCGGCATTGTAGCCCCAGACTTCGCCGAGCAGCGTTTCGCGGCTGATCGCCTGCGAGCCCGAGCGATAGAGATATTTCAGGATCGAGGTTTCCTTTTCCGTCAGGCGGATCTTGCGACCGCCTTCGCGCTCGACCAGCATTTTCGCCGACGGCCGGAAATTATAGGGCCCGATCGAGAAGGTCGCGTCCTCGCTCTGCTCGTGCTGGCGTAGTTGCGCGCGCACGCGCGCCAGCAGCACACCGAGACGGAACGGCTTGGTGATGTAATCGTTGGCACCCGAATCGAGGCCGAGAATTGTGTCGGCATCCGATGCGGCCGCGGTCAGCATGATGACCGGCACGCCGACACCGTTGCGCCGCATCAGCCGGCACACTTCGCGCCCGTCCATATCGGGCAGCCCGACATCGAGCAGGATCAAATCGTAATTGCCGATGCGCGCGCGATCGAGCCCGGCCGTGCCGGTCGATTCCTGATCGGCCTCGAACTCGTCGTAGAGGCCGAGCTGCTCGACCAGCGAACGGCGCAGATCGTCGTCGTCGTCGACCACGAGGATGCGTTTGACATGCTTCGCGGTCTGCCGGCGTTCCACGATTTCCGATCGCTCCATTCCTACTTCCCGCTTCGGCGTTCGCCCCCGTGGGCACCTGAATCGGCGCCCGATTCGGCGCCCGCGTCGTTCACCGCGTTCAGCGCTCGACAGTCACGCCGCTCCAGAACGCCACCATATCACGGATGTTCGCCGCCGCCGGTTTCGGGTCGCGATAAACCCAGGCGGCGGCCTCGTTGCGTTTGCCGTCGACGATCAGGTCGAAATAACCGGCCGTGCCTTTCCAGCCGCAGATCGTGGTCCGCGCGCTCGGCTCGAAAAAACGCTGGTGCAGCGACGAAGCCGGGAAATAGAGATTGCCCTCGACCTCTTCGCAGCGCTCGCTCTCGGCAACGACGACATTGTTCCAGATGGCGCGCGGCATGTTTTTCCCTGTTTCCCCAAGTTCGCTGGCGGCCGATCCGCCGCCGGCGCCCGTCTCGAACGAGCGCCGCTTTCGGAGTAGCACCGCCTTCGCCCGGCCGGCAAGACACAGCGCCGCGACCGCGCGTGAAGGCGGCGCCGGGCCTGCCCGCGTCGTTGCCGCCCGTTGCCATTCTCCACCCGACCCGCGTTGTTCGCATACCGATGAAGCGCCCGAAGCGGCCCGGCGCAGCGGCGAAATCCTTGACCGGCTGCCGGTCGGAAGGCCTAATGCCGGCCCGTTTTCCAGCACCGCCCGATGGCCCCGATGGCGCCAGTTTGCGGCGGCTTTCCTGGTGGTTTTCCGGCGGCGCGGTGTGACGCCGGCCGGACCGCCAGAACAGGAGCCTCGAAGGTTGAACGCACCGAAATCTGCGCCTCTTGCCGGTTCGGAGCCGGATGCCGGCCGCGATTCGGACACCGTGCGCCGCGTGTCGGTCTCGGTCGACCGCGCGACCGGCGATCTGCGCCGCGGCCTGCCGGTGCTGCTCGGCGCCGATACCGGCTGGCTGGTGCTGGCCGCCGAGACCGCAACCGACCATGAGATCGAGCGCATGCATCGCC